>CANFIC010000013.1 GCA_947446685.1 Burkholderiales bacterium | reverse complement strand
TGGTGTTGCGCGATGGCACGATGCGTGAATTGGGCGCCACCGAGCAGATCATCAGCGCACCCGAAAACGAATACACCCAGCGCCTGCTAGCCGCCGCCCGCCCGCGCCAGCGCGACGCAGGCAATGCGGCTGACCGTACCGATGCGCAACTCTTGCTGGAAGTTGCTGACCTGTCAGCCGGCTACGGGCCGATCGACAAACAAGGCCAGCCGAGCAGCCTGATTTTGCAGGACATCAGCTTCAAGCTGTATCGCGGCCAGGCCATCGGCGTGATCGGCGAGTCCGGCTCGGGGAAAACCACCTTGGCCCGCGCGGTGGCCGGGCTGATCAAACCCTGCAAAGGGCAGATCAAGTTCAACGGCCGCGAGTTACCCGCTTCTTTGACCGACCGCAGCAAGGATGAATTGCGCCGGGTACAGATTGTTTTCCAGATGGCGGATACGGCTTTGAATCCGGCGCAGACCATCGAATCCATACTGGCCAGGCCGCTGCAGTTTTATCTCGGCCTCAGCGGCCAGGCATTGCAGCTGCGAATCAAGAGATTGCTGGACCTGGTGCAACTTCCGGCAGCCACGGCACAGCGTCTGCCGGGCGGGCTTTCGGGTGGCCAGAAGCAACGCGCCAACCTGGCTCGCGCCTTGGCGGCCGAGCCCGATCTGATCCTGTGCGATGAAGTCACTTCTGCGCTTGACACCGTGGTCGGTGCAGCCGTGCTGGACTTGATCGCCGAATTGCGGCGTGAACTGGGTTTGTCCTATCTCTTCATCAGCCATGACTTGCACACCGTACGTTCGGTCTGCGACGAAATCGTCGTGATGCAACATGGCCGCCTGCTGACCCAGGTGGCACGCGCCGACTATGACCGCGGCCCGCACCACCCTTATTACGAATTGCTGGCTCGCTCGGTACCTGAACTCCGGCGTGGCTGGCTGGATGAGCAAGCGCAGTCCCTGCCCGGGCCTCAATCCAATTTGTGACCAGGACTTTCAAGCGAGCGGCGATTGCAGCTCCGATCAGTACAACTGAAGGACCGACATGCCTTTGACATTGACCGTAGCCGAGCTTTTGCGCTCGCAGAATTTCATCAACGCCGAATGGCTCGATGCGGCCGAGGGTGGCCGCTTCAATGTCGTCGATCCGGCGATGGATACCGCTTTTACCAGCGTTCCGGACAGTTCGGCGATCGATGCCCGTGCTGCAGTCGATGCGGCCCATGCTGCTTTGCCAGCTTGGAAAGCCACGCCGGCCAAGCAGCGAGCCCAGTTGCTCAAGCGCTGGCATGCGCTGATCCTGCAACACCAGGAAGACCTGGGCAAGTTGATATCACGCGAGCAAGGCAAGCCCCTGGCCGAGGGCCGCGGCGAAGTGCTTTATGCAGCCAGTTACGTCGAATGGTTCGCCGAGGAAGCGACCCGCAGTTACGGCGACATCATTGCAGCGCCAATGCCAAATCGAAGGATGATGGTATTGAAAGAGCCCGTTGGCGTGGTGGCTGCGGTCACGCCTTGGAATTTTCCGGCCGCGATGATCGCCCGCAAGATTGCACCGGCCCTGGCTGCTGGTTGCACGGTGGTGGCCAAGCCGGCCGAGGACACACCGTTGACCTCGCTGGCGCTGGCAAGACTGGCTGAACTCGCAGGTTTTCCGGCAGGCGTGCTGAACCTTGTGATCGCCTCGCGCGAACATGCTGCTGCGGTCGTTGATGTCTGGCTGGCTGACTCAAGGGTGCGCAAGATCACCTTCACCGGATCAACCCCGGTGGGCAAGCATCTGGCGCGCGGCTCGGCATCGACCCTGAAGCGACTATCTCTGGAACTGGGCGGCAATGCGCCTTTCATCGTTTTCGAGGACGCTGACCTCGATGCAGCCGTTGACGGACTGATGGCGTCCAAGTTCCGCAATGGCGGGCAAACCTGCGTCTGCCCGAACCGGGTCTTTGTTCATCGAACCGTGCATGATGCCTTCGTGGAAAAGCTTGTAGCTCGGGTCGGCTCGCTGATCGTCGGCCCGGCTCACCTGGCTGATTCACAGATCGGCCCGATGATCAATGCCCGCGCGGTCGAAAAAATCGAGCGCCATGTGGCCAATGCTGAGGCACTCGGCGCGAAGGTCTTGGTCGGCGGACGGCGTTTGCGCAATTCGCGCTGTGATGGACCGAACTATTTTGAACCCACGGTGCTGGTCGGCGTTGATGGCAGGATGGACTGCTCCTGCGAAGAAACCTTCGGCCCGGTCGTGCCCATCACATGCTTTGACGACGAGGCCGAAGTCATCAACGCTGCCAATGACACACCGTTCGGACTGGCCGCTTACTTCTATTCACGCGACATAGCCAGATGTTGGCGCGTCGCTGGCGCACTCGAGACCGGCATCGTCGGCATCAACGAAGGCGCGATCTCCGCCGAGACCGCGCCGTTCGGGGGTGTCAAGGAGTCAGGATATGGCCGCGAAGGCTCGCGTTACGGCTTGGATGACTATCTGCAGACCAAGTACCTCTGCCAGACCATCTAGCAACTGCGCTCACAAATTGCACTCGCATTGGCTGCCCACCAACCAATCGCTCAGGCAATGTCTCGACCTGTTCGATACCGACCTGTAGTCGCTTATCCAGGAAAATTCGAATCTGCCGGATGGTTCATGTCAGTGGCCGAGCAACTTCGCTCATGTCCCCCGGCCCGGGCCATACCCGGTCCTCCTCCTTTACTTCGCTACGCCGCTCAGCCACCGCCCTGAACGGCGAGACCTGCGTGGCCTGCGCACCTTGATGACAAGCCAATCACGATGAAGCGGCCGGCTGGGCGCAATGCGCAGCGAAGTAAAGGGGGGGAGGCGTCGGCTTGCCGGCGCCGGAGGACTGAGACCGGACATAGACAGTCCTGAGGACTGCCTATGCCTGTCGAAGGATCGGGCCGCTGGCCCGAGCGTGAGCGAAGTATTGCGCCCAATCGGCCGCGACAAATCTCAGACCTGACTCTCAACAATCGTCGCCAGTCGCAGCAGCGCCTGCACCTGCTCGGTGATGCGCGGTGGCACGGGCTCGCGGCCAGCCAGCATCGACTCGATCAAGGCGGCATTGGCCGTTGCGCCGCAGGCGTTTGACAAGGGCCAGTCGATGTCCGCGCTGTCAGCCCGGTGCAGATCACTCCGCTGACCATCGATGAATCCATAAAGTTGGGCGCGGCGGCGCAGATGGGCATAAGCCTCGCCTTCGCTGGCGCGCATCAGCAAGGCGCGGCCGCCCTGTTCGGTCAGCGGCAGCAAGATTTCGCCCATGCTGAGCAGGTATTCGGGATGGGTGACCGCCACCACCCGCACGCTATGTCCGGGCGCGGCGTCGAGCAGTTTGGCCACGCTGTGGCCGCTGTTGCGCAAGCCCAGACGCGGACGCAAGGCCAGCAAACGGTCAAGGCCAGGATTCAAGACCGACAGCGGCAAGCAGGCCAGGCTTGCGCTGCGCAATTGCTCTGAAGCCTCGACAACCGACTTACTCAAAGGCAGGCCGAGCGCTTCGAGCAGGGCAAAAGGACTTTCGCGGCTGTCGAAATCATGCCGCCCATGGATAAGCACAGGCACGCCTTCGCGCGCCAGCAGCAAGGCCACCAAAGGCAGCAAATTGGCTTGCTTACGGGCGCCATTGAAGGTCGGCAGCAGCACGCAGCGTTGGCCTTGCGGGACCAGGATCGTGGCCGTGCGGGCCTGCATCGCGCGGACAAAACCGGCCAGCTCGGTCTGGCTCTCACCCTTGATGCGCAGCGCAATCAGGATCGCGCCGAGCTCCATATCGGGCACTAGGCCGTCGATGATCTGCCCGAACAATGCCTCGGCCTGTTGGCTGTCGAGATCGCGCGCACCCTTGGTGCCGCGACCGATTTCCTTGATGAATGGAGCAAATTGCATGGCGCAGTTTAAAAGCCTTCGGCCCGCTCAAGCATTGCTGCTTGCCGCCGGATTTTTCAGCCGGGCGAGTTGCTGCAATTCGAGCCTGACCCGCCGCAAGACTTCGCTCCAGTCACCCAGTCGATGCTGTCTGAACAAGGTCGCAGCTGGATACCAGGGGCTGTCGCTTCGGTCCTTCAGCCAGCGCCAGTCAGCGCTGTACGGCAGCAAGACAAAGACCGGTTTCCCCAACGCACCGGCCAGATGCGCAATGCTGGTGTCCACCGTCACGATGACATCCATCTGCTCACAGACCACGGCAGCGGCCGAGAGGTCCAGTTCATCGCCGAAATACCTGATCTCCGGACGTGCCGCCAGCAGATCCAGATCAGCAGCCCGCACCTGATTTTGCAGAACGACACAGGCAGCAGCCTGGGGCAGCATCTGGCTGAACTCGGCGAAGGCGATGCTCCTGCGCTGGTCCTCTTCGTTTTTCGGGCTGCCACTCCAGGCCAGACCGACCTTCAAACTCAAACCGGCGTCGATCTTCTTGCGCCAGAACGGAACCTTGCTCTTGTCGGTGACGATATAGCTGGCGGCGCTGGGGATATTGTCGAGGCGGGTCCTGAAGGCCCTTGGCAGGGTCATCAGCGGGCATTGGTAATCATGCGCAGGCAGCTCGCTGCCCTTTTCTATCAACACATCCACACCCTGCAAATGGCTGAGCAGGGCGATCAAGGGCTTGTGAACGCTGAGGATCACAGCAGCGCCAAGCTCCTTGACCCTCTGCACGTAACGGCAGAACTGCAGCGTATCGCCAAGACCTTGCTCGGCATGCAGCAAGATCGTCTTGCCATCGAGCGGCTGATCGCCAAGCCATAAGGGCCGTTCGAACTCTGCTTCGATCTTGCCGTTGCCCTGGGTTTGCCAGCGTGCGTCGTAATATTCCCAGCCGCGCTCGAAGTCCCCGACCTGGAGATAGGCAATCGCCAGGTTAAGCCGGACCTCGAAGAAATCGGGAGTAATTTCAAGAGCGCGTTGATAGCAACTCAGCGCCTCGTCATGCCGGTCGAGATCTTTCAGGATGCTGCCCAGATTGTTGTGCGCAAGGGCAAAGTCCGGGTTCAATGCAATCACAAGTTGAAAGCTGCGGGCCGCTTCTTCCAGCCGGCCTGAAGCTCTCAGCAAATTGCCGCGATTGAAATGCGCAATGGCGTCATCGGGCTTGAGTTCAAGCGCACGCTCAAAGCAAGCCATTGCCGCCTCCTGCCGCCCAAGATCGGCCAACAGGCAACCGCGGTCGATGTGGATGCCGGCATCGTCGGGTCTGGTCTTGATCGCCAGATCGTAGACATTCAACGCCTCGGCCTTGAACCCCAGCTTGAACAGGATATTGCCGCTCAGTTGCAAGGCGTCGAAGTGATCGGCCTGGATTTCCAGTACTTCAATGTATTTCTGCAGCGCCTCGTGGATTTTTCCCTGCTGATGAAAATCCTGGGCAGTCTTGAAGATCGCAGCGGCGATCTCTGCTTGAGCTGCAGCTTGCGGATTATTCATGCTGGATGGAGGCACGCAATGTCAGTCACAGGCGCCGCCATGGGCTGTTGTGCGCGGTCCTGAATGGCTGGAGCAAATTGCATGGCGCAGTGTAAATGCGCGCCGGCATTTCAGCCGGCTTGCGCAATAGACGGGTCGTTTGACAGTTGCTCGAGCAGTTCGCGGTAAGCGACCGACAAACCGACCACCTGACCGATGATCAGGATGGCCGGACTGGCCAGACGTTCGCGCTGCAGCATAGCCGGCAAATCGCCAAGCGTGCAGACCTGTTGGCGCTGTTTGGCGGTATGCGCTGCCGCAATCGCGGCAGCCGGCGTGTCAGCCGCCAGGCCGCCGTCGAGCAATGCCTGGACGATACCGGCAGCGCGCGCCACCCCCATGTAAATCACCAGCGTCAAGCGGCTTTTTGCCAGCGCGGCCCAATCGGGCTGAATGCCGCTTTCGCCGTTGTGGCCGGTCACCAGCGCCACGCCCGGCGTGCAGCGCCGGTCGGTAACCGGAATTCCAAGGCTGGCCGGCGCGGCCAGGCCTGAGGTCAGGCCGCTGACCACTTCGACGTCGATGCCGGCAGCGCGCAGCGCATCGATCTCCTCGCCGCCACGGCCGAACACGAATGGATCGCCGCCTTTGAGTCGCACGACGCGCTGACCGGCGCGGGATTCACGGATCATCAACTCGTGGATGAAGCGCTGTTCGGTCGAGACACAGCCGCCGCGCTTGCCGACTCGCAGCAGCCGCGCTTCGGGCCGCAGCAAGGCCAGCACGCGCGGGTCGACCAGGTCATCGCTGAGCACGACATCGGCGGCCTGCAGCCGCTTCATTGCCTTGACGGTTAGCAGTTCCGGATCGCCAGGTCCGGCGCCGACCAGCGCGACGCTGCAGGCTTGATTCATGCAGAAATCTCCATCGTTTGTTGCCTTGAAACCAGTCGCCGCAGCACCGGCAGGCAGGAGCCGCATTGGGTCCCGCAGCGCAATTCGGCTTGCAGCGCTGCCAGGCTGCCATCGCTTCGGGCCAGGCAGTCGCTGATCTTCTGTTCGCTGATGTCGAAACAGTTGCAGACCTGCGCGCTGGGGGCCTGGAGCGGGCGGCGGTCGCCGGCATCGGGCGCCAGCAGCCAGCGTCCATGAGGCGCAGCAGGCAAGGCTTCGCGCCACAGTTGTACCAGCCATGCGCCCTCATCGCCTTCGCCAACCCGAAACAGGGCTTGCAGACGCGCCTGTTCCCCGGCGCCGGACAAACGCAGCAGCCGACAGCGGCCGCGCTGGCTGTCGGCATAGCGCAGCAACTGACCCGCGCCGGCCTCCACTTGCAAACCGAGCGCGATTGCCAAGCGCTGCTGGAGATCGGCATCAGGTCGACTCGAATGCGCGCCTTCCAGCAACCAACCCTGCAGGCCTTCGAACGCGCCATGGCCGGCCAGCGGCACGCAATGTGCATACCCGAGCATTGGCATCAGCGCCTGCAAGGCCTGGCGCAAGGATGGGCCCTGCGCAGCAGGCACCCAGGCGCAGGCGCTGAGTCGCCAAGGCAGCAAAGCCGCTTCCACCGTGATCGCAGCGAACTTCAATTCGGGTTGGCGTGAATCGGGACAGAAGGCCGACTGGGTCAATGCATTGACGCCTTGCAGCGCGTGGCCCGCTGAGTCCTGGCCGCCGACGAACTCACTGCCCCAATGCATCGCCACATAAGCTTGTGTCGGCGCGACCGAATCATCAAGCTGCAGCGGCAGCACCAGCTCGCCGCGGCGCGAACGTAAACGCACCAGATCACCGCTGTTGAGCCGGCGCCGCGAAAGCTCCTGACGGTGCATCCGAATACTGGGCAGACCCTCGAAAGAAAACAGCCCCGGCACGGTGCCGCTGCGGCTCATGCCATGCCATTGGTCGCGCATGCGACCGGTGGTGAGCGCCAAGGGGTGCCCGGCTTCGACACCCTCAGCCGGCAAGACATAAGGCTTGGTGATGAAACGGGCGCGGCCGTTGGATGTGGCAAAACGGCGGTCTGTGTACAAGCGCGCCTGACCCTGGCTTGCGCCCTCCGGGTAAGGCCATTGCTGCGGCGATTGATCGAGCAGCGCATAGCTGAGGCCGCTGATGTCGAGGTCGCGGCCAATCGTCGCTTCGCGGTGCTCCATCCAGAGCTGCTCGGGCGAATCGAAGGCAAAAAGATCGTGGCCCGCGGGATCGAGCGCCCCCCGCATCAGCCGGGCGATGTCGCGCACGATCTGCCAGTCAGGCCTTGCCTGGCCGGGAGCCGGCACCGCAGCATTGACGCGACTGATGCAGCGTTCGCTGTTCGTCACTGTGCCTTCTTTTTCGCCCCAGGTCGCGGCCGGCAACAGCAGGTCGGCAAAGCCGGCGGTGGCGGTGCCGACAAAGGCTTCCTGCAGAATCACAAATTCGCAGCGGGCCAATGCCGCACGCACCAGGGCCTGATTCGGCAGCGACTGCGCCGGGTTGGTACAGGCAATCCACAACGCCCTGATCTCGCCACGCGCCGCCGCTTCGAACAGCTCTACCGCAGTCAGCCCCGGCGCTGCAGGTAGCGCTTGTGAGCCCCAGAGCCTGGCGATCTCGGCCCGATGGTCCGCGTTCATCGGGTCGCGATGCCCGGGCAGCAAGGTCGCCATGCCGCCGACCTCGCGACCGCCCATCGCATTGGGCTGGCCGGTCAGCGAGAAAGGTCCGGCACCGGCACGACCGATCTGGCCGCAAGCGAGATGCAGATTGATCAGCGCGGTGTTCTTGGCCGTGCCGCTGCTGCTCTGATTCAAGCCCATGCAATAGAGCGACAAGCTGGCCGGGGAAGTCGCAAACCAGCGCGCCGCTTGCAGCAGGTCAACCTCGCTGATGCCGCAGATCCGCGAGGCCTCGCGCGGTTGCATCTCGCGCACCATGGCCTTCAAGGTCTCGAAACCTTCGGTATGACCGGCGATGAAATCCTGGTCGAGCCAACCTTCCCAAATGCATGCATGCAGCATGCCGTTGAACAGCGCGATGTCGGTGCCCGGTTTGATCTGCAGATGCAGGTCGGCGTATTCAGCGGTTTCGGTACGACGCGGATCGACGACGATGATTTTCAGCGCCGGATTCGCCACCTTGGCCGCTTCGATTCGCCGGAACAGCACCGGGTGCGCCCAGGCCGGATTGGCGCCGGCGATGAACAGACAATCGGCGAGGTCCAGGTCTTCATAGCAGGTCGGCGGTGCATCGGCGCCGAGGCTCTGCTTGTAGCCGACCACGGCCGAGCTCATGCACAGGCGCGAGTTGCTGTCGATGTTATTGGTGCCGACAAGGCCGCGCGCCAACTTGTTGAAGGCTTGGTAATCCTCGGTCAGCAACTGGCCTGAGATATAAAAGCCGATCGCATCGGGTCCATGTTCGGCAATGATCTGCAGCAGCTTGTCAGCCGCAAGGTGGTTGGCAGCATCCCAGTCGAGCGCTTGCAAGGCTGCGCCGCGCCCGGCCCGCGACTGCGGCGCCAGCAATCGCTGCGCCTGCAGCACCACCGGTGTGGCCGTCAGATGCAAGGTCTGTCCTTTGGTGCAAAGACGCCCGGCATTGGCCGGGTGCGCCGGATCGCCGCGCACGCCGGTGATCTGACTGCCCTTGCTTTGGATGATCACGCCGCAACCGACACCGCAGTAGGGACAGGTCGAGCGGGTTTCTTTCATCTCAGCAAGCCTTGGCGCAAGGGCCGGCCTTGAGCGGCTCGAAATCAATGCCGGTCGTCGCTAGCTCTTGCTGGTTCAGCCAAACCTGACCGGCCTCGATGCGCAGGCTGAACTTGGGCGTGCAACCTTTGTCTGGCTCGCGCGCCTGGCCGCTGTCGAGAGCAATCGTCCAGTTGTGCATCGGACAGGCGACTGCATTGCCGAAGACGATGCCCTGGCTCAAGGGCCCGCCTTTATGCGGGCAGCGGTCGAGCAGCGCGTAAATATTGTCATCCGCACAGCGGAACAAGGCGACTTGCGGACCCTTGACGCGCTGCACGCGGCGCGAGCCGAGTACCGGAATATCGGTCACAGCGCAGATTTTTTTCCACTCGTTCATTGGATTCACTCCGCTCACAAGGCTTCGAACTGGCGCAAATCGACTTGGGCTTTGTCGAAATCGAACCAGGGGTCGGGCTCGCCGTCGAGCGCGAATTGCAACTGCGCCCAGAGCAAGCGGCGGCCTTCATGGTCGTCGAGAATCCTGGCCTTGACATGGTCAAGGCCGACACGGGCAACGTAATGGACGGTGCGCTCCAGATACCAACCTTCGGTGCGATACAACTGCATGAAAGCGCCGGTGTACTCGAGCACTTCTTCGGCTGTTTTCAGTTTGGTCAGAAACACCGCTACCTCGGTCTTGATGCCGCCGTTACCGGCCACATACATCTCCCAGCCGCTCTCGACGCCGATGATGCCGACATCCTTGATGCCCGCTTCGGCGCAATTGCGCGGGCAACCCGAGACCGCGAACTTGACCTTGTGCGGCGCATACATACGCCACATCGCGCGCTCCAGGTCCTTGCCCATCTGGGTCGAATCCTGTGTGCCGACGCGGCACCATTCGGAACCGACACAGGTTTTCACCGTGCGCAGCGCTTTCGCATAAGCATGGCCTGAAGGCATGCCGATGTCTTTCCAGACATTGACCAAGTCTTCCTTTTTTACGCCGAGCAAATCGATACGCTGGCCGCCGGTGACCTTGACAGTGGGGATCTTGTACTTGTCAACCGCGTTGGCGATGCGCCGCAACTCATCGGCGGTTGTTTCGCCGCCCCACATGCGCGGGATCACCGAGTAGCTGCCGTCTTTCTGGATGTTGGCATGCGCCCGCTCGTTGATCGCGCGCGACTGCGGATCGTCGATTGCTTCCTTCGGCCAGCTCGAAAGTAGGTAGTAGTTCAACGCCGGCCGGCAGGTGGCGCAGCCATTCGGCGACTTCCAGGTCAGTGCCTGGTAGACCGCATCGAGGCTGGTCAGATGCTGCTTGACGATCGCATCGCGCAGTTCCTGATGGCTCGAGTCGGTGCAGGCGCAGACGGCTTTTTTCTTCGGTGTGGCCGAGTAATCGCCTCCGGCCGTGAACATCAGCAACTGCTCGACCAGGCCGGTGCAACTGCCGCAGGAGGCGCTGGCCTTGGTCTGCTTGCGAACATCCTCCAGCGTGAACAGCCCTTTGTCCTTGATCGCCTTGCAGATCGTTCCTTTGCTGACGCCGTTGCAACCGCAGACTTCGTCGCTGTCGGCCATCAACGCTGCCTTGGTCTGACCCTGGTGGCCGACATCGCCGATATTCGATTCGCCGAACATCAGCTTGTCGCGGATGTCACTGACCTTGCGGCCATCGCGCAGCAGCTTGAAATACCAGCTGCCGTCGACCGTATCGCCATACAGGCAGGCGCCGATCAGCTGGTCATTTTTGACCACGAGCTTCTTGTAGACGCCGGCGAACGGGTCACTCATGACGATCTCTTCGGTGCCTTCGCCGCCGGTGAAATCACCGGCCGAAAACAGATCGATGCCGGTGACCTTCAACTTGGTCGAGACCGAGCTACCGAGATAACGGCCGATGCCGAACTGCGCCAGATGGGTGGCGCAGACACGGCCCTGTTCAAACAGCGGTGCCACCAGACCATAGGCGATGCCGCGATGGGCAGCGCATTCACCGACCGAATAGATACGCGGATCGGTGACGGTCTGCAGTGTGTCGGTGACGACGATGCCGCGCTGGCAATGAAGACCCGCCGACGCAGCCAGCTCGGTGTTCGGGCGAATGCCTGCAGCCATTACGACCAAGTCGGCGGGAATTTCCTGGCCGTCCTTGAATTGCACCGCCATTACACGGCCGTCACTGCCGCCGATCAGCGCCTGGGTCTGCGTACCAAGCATGAACTTGAGCCCGCGGGCCTGCAGCGATTTGCGCAACAGGTCACCGGCCACATCGTCGAGCTGGCGCTCCATCAACCAACCGGCGATATGCACCACCGTCACCTGCATGCCGCGCAGCATCAGACCATTGGCAGCTTCGAGCCCCAGCAGGCCGCCGCCGATGACGACCGCATGCTGATATTTGCTCGCCGCATCGATCATCTCCAGCGTGTCGGCAATGTCTCGGTAGGCGATTACGCCAGCGAGGTCCTTGCCAGGTACTGGCAGGATGAAAGGCAGCGATCCGGTCGCGATCAGCAACCGGTCGTACTCGGCCTCGGTGCCGTCGGCCGCAATCACCTTGCGCCGGACCCGGTCGATTGCGGTGACTGTCTTGCCCAGATGCAAGTTGATGTTTTTTTCGGCATACCAATCGAGCGAATTCAGCACGATCTCGTCAAGTTGCTGCTCGCCCGCCAGCACCGGGCTGAGCAGGATGCGGTTGTAGTTCGGATGCGGCTCGGCGCCGAAGACCGTGATGTCATAGAGCTCAGGGGCGATTTTCAGCAACTCTTCGATCGTGCGCACACCGGCCATGCCGTTGCCCACCATCACCAGTTTCATCTTTTTCATGCAGCTCGCTCCACGTGGTTGTGACGCTTGTAAAGAAAGTCGATCACCGCCTTGCGGGCGGAGATATAGCGGGCGTCTTCGACCAGCTCGACGCGGCTGCGCGGTCGTGGCAGATCGACCTTGCAGATCTCGCCGATCGTCGCTGCAGGTCCGTTGGTCATCATCACGATGCGGTCGGACAAGAGCACCGCCTCGTCGACATCATGGGTCACCATCACCACCGTGCTCTGCGTACGGGCGACGATCTTCAGCAACTCGTCCTGAAGATGGGCACGGGTCAGCGCATCGAGCGCGCCGAATGGCTCGTCCATCAACAACACCTTGGGCTCCATCGCAAGCGCCCTTGCGATGCCGACACGCTGTTTCATGCCGCCGGAAATTTCATGCGGGCGCTTGGCCACCGCGTGCGACATGCCGACCAGTTCCAGCGCAGCCTCGGCGCGCGCGACCAGCATGTCGCGGCTTTCTTTTTTGGCGAATACCGATTCGACCGCCAGCAGCACGTTGTCTACGCAGCTCAACCAGGGCAGCAGCGAATGATTCTGGAACACCACCGCCCGCTCCGGGCCGGGACAGCTGATCTCGCGCCCATCGCAGATCAGCACGCCGTCGCTGGGCAGCAGCAAACCGGCGATCAAATTAAGCAGGGTCGATTTGCCGCAGCCCGAATGGCCGATCAGGGTGATGAACTCGCCTCGCTGCACCGACAGGTTGACGTCTTGCAGCGCATGGAAGCGCCCTTTGCGCGACGTAAAAACCATCTCGGCGCCCTGGACTTGAATGAATGCATTGCTCATGGCCGGCTTTCCTTATGCGTCAAAACTGAACCGCCGAGCCACCGCCATCAGCGCCTGTTCGAGCAACAAGCCGACGATGCCGATGACGAAAATCGCGATGATGATGTGCTTGACATTCAGGTTGTTCCACTCGTCCCAGACCCAAAAACCGATGCCGACACCGCCGGTCAGCATCTCGGCGGCCACGATCACCAGCCATGCAGTGCCGACCGATAGGCGCACACCGGTCAACATATAGGGCAACACCGATGGAAACAGGATGCGGGTGACGATCTTCCATTCGGACAGCTTGAGCACCCTTGCGACGTTCAGATAGTCCTCGGGCACCCGCTGCACGCCGACGGCGGTATTGACCACCATCGGCCAGATCGAGCAGATGAAGATGGTCCAGATTGCCGCCGGATTGGCGCTCTTGAACACCAGCAAGCCGATCGGCAACCAAGCCAGCGGCGAGACTGGTTTCAACAAGCTGATCAGGGGCGAAAACATCCTGTCGGCAAATTCGAAACGGCCAATAATGAAGCCTAGCGGAATCCCGACCAGTGCCGCCAGACCGAAGCCCAGAGCGACACGCTCGAGCGAATACAGGATGTTCCAGCCAATGCCCTGATCGTTCGGACCGTTGCGGTAGAAGGGGTCGGCAAACAACTTGACTGCAGCATCAAAGGTGGCCGCCGGCGTCGGGAAGCTGCCCCCTTTGAGCGTTAGCAAGCCCCACAGACCAATCATCAAGGCCATGCCGACGAGCGGCGGCAGCAGCCGCAACCATAAGCCGCGCCAGTCAAAGAGTTGCCTCGCCGGCTTCGGCAGGGCTTTTTGCGGCACCCGGGCAGCAACGATGGGTACCGGTTCGACTGCGCTGCGGGGCGAATGGAAGACTGCGCTGACCATGTCCTGCTCCTAAGCCTTGACCTTGAACGAATCGGCATATTTCGCCGGCTCGCGGCCGTCCCAAACCACGCCGTCGATCAACTTGGAACTGCGCATCGCGTCCTTTGGCAGATTGACCTTCAGCGCCGAAGCTGCCTGCTTGTAGAGGTCGATCTGGTTAACCTGTTTGGCCACGGCCAGGTAATCGGGGTGCTCCTTGATCAGTCCCCAGCGTTTGTGCTGGGTAAGGAACCACATGCCATCGCTGAGGTACGGGAAATTGACCGCACCGTCATTGAAGAACTTCATGTGATTCGGGTCGTCCCAGGTCTTTCCCAGGCCGTTCTGGTATCGGCCGAGGATGCGCTGATTGATCGCGTCGACATTGGTGTTGACGTAAGACTTTTCAGCAATCGTGTCGGCCATCTTCAGCTTGTTCTGCAGACCGGCGTCTATCCAGCGACTCGCTTCCAGCACCGCCATGATGACTGCACGAGCGGTATTCGGGTACTTCGTGGCGAACTCGCCGGTCGTAGCCAGCACCTTCTCCGGATGGTCTTTCCAGATGTCCTGGGTCGTCACCGCCGTGATGCCGACACCATCCATGATTGCGCGGTGATTCCATGGCTCCCCGACGCAGAACCCGTCCATCGCTCCGACCCGCATATTGGCGACCATCTGCGGCGGCGGCACGGTGATGACCTTGGCATCTTTGATCGGATTGACGCCATTGGCGGCCAGCCAGTAATAAAGCCACATCGCATGGGTTCCGGTCGGGAAGGTCTGCGCGAAGGTGTATTCGCGCTTTTCAGCGGCCATCAGCTTGGCCAGCGTCGCGCCGTCGACCGCGCCCTTGTCGGCGAGCTTTTTCGACAGCGTGATGGCCTGGCCATTGTTGTTCAGGGTCATCAGCACGGCCATGTCCTTTTTCGGACCAGCCACACCCAGATGAACCCCGTACACCATGCCGTACAAGGCATGCGCCATGTCCAGTTCGCCATTGACCAGCTTGTCGCGCACGCCAGCCCAGGAAGCCTCCTTGGTCGGGATGATCTTGATGCCGTACTTCTTGTCAAACCCCAGCACCGACGCCATCACCACCGAAGCGCAGTCGGTCAGCGGGATGAAGCCAATGCGGACTTCTTCCTTTTCAGGCTTGTCCGAACCCGCCGCCCAGGCGCCGCCGCTCAGCGCAGCGACTGCTGCTCCGGCACCACTGACCAGAATCTTGCGCCTGTCGTCACTCATAAGCCCGCCCTGTTTGCTGAACTGCATCAAGATCTCCAAAAGCAATAAAAAAAGGCGCCTCGACCTCGGTCGCTCAGGCAGAGCAACTCGAAGATCGGACGCCTTTGTCCTTGAAACCGGGCCCCACGCCATTGCGAAACCCGTCCAGCAGTCAGCAGAATTCGTGCCAGCGTTTAACGGTGATTTTTTTGAGCTGATGCACGTTTTCAGGCTTGCTTCGGCATTCGGCGCGCGATTTTGGTGCGCCGCAGCATGATGTCGGGCGTGATTACAGCCGCAACATCGCCTGCGCTTCGATGATGCGATCGGCCACCTCAGCGAGTTGCACACCGCGGTCCATCGCAAGGCGGCGCAAGCGCTTGTAGGCCGCATCCTCGTCCAAGCCGAGTTCGCTCATCAAAATGCCTTTGGCGCGCTCGATGTTCTTGCGCGCAGCCAGCTGAGCCTGCGCGCGATCGAGTTCCTGTCGCAACGCCAGGTCCTGCTCGAACCGAGCGATCGCCACCTGCAGCACCGGCGCCAGGCGATCAGGGCGCAAACCCGCGACCACATAGGCGCTGACGCCCGCCTTCAACGCACGGCGCATCTTGTCGTCGCCGGCATCCTCGCTGAACAAGACGACCGGCCGCGGCATCCGCTCATGCAGCGTCGCCAGGTTTTCAAGCGTGTCGCGGGTCGGAGATTCGCTGTCGACGATCACCACATCGGGCTGCAGTCGCAGCACGCAGTCATGGATCAAGGGCGCCTGCTCGATCACACCGACCACCTCGCAGCCCAGCCGGGCCAGCTCCTCGCTGATCAGCGCCGAACGGTGCGCGCCATCGTCGATCAGCAGCACGCGCAGTCCGGGCGCAGGGTGATTAGATGAAAGGAAGTCGGATTCAGCAGGCATCGGGGCAGCGTTGGTTGACAGGGTCACACGCAACTTCCATGCCTCAACCGGCTGGCCACCTCAACGCAGACCATCCCACAACAGCTTGACCCCAGTGAGAAACATGCCGGCGTAAACCAACCGGTAGAACAGTTCCTGTTTGACATGACGCACCAGACGCAGACCCATCCAGACGCCGACCGGCGCCAGCGGCAGCAAGGCCAGCGAGGTGCCGAGGTTGCGCATATCGATCAGGCCAAGCCAGGCGTAAGGGATCCATTTCGACAGGTTCATCGCAGCAAAAAAAGTAGCCATCGTCGCGGCGTAGGTAATCGGCGCCAGGCGCTGCGGGATGACATAGGCGGTGATCGGCGGCGAGCCTGCATGGGCGACAAAGCTGGTAAACCCGGAAGCGATGCCCAAGCAAAAGCCCAACCAGCGCGGCAGCGGTCTGGCGTCAATTGCAGGGGGGAACAGCAGGCGCTGGGCCAGGAACAGCAAGGTCAAGGCGCCGACGATGCCCGACACCTTGTCGGTCGGCAGCAGGCCGAACGAAATCGTGCCGAGCAGAACCCCCAGCAAGCCGGCGGGCATCAGCAATCGGGTCAAGGCGACATCGCGCTGCATAAACAGCGCTTTCATGCCCAGACAGTCCATCACCAGCAACAGCGGCAGCATGATCGCCGCAGCCTGTGGCACCGGGACGGTCAGCGCCATCAACGGCGTTGCCAGTGCACCGAAACCCGAGCCGAAGCCGCTCTTGGAAATGCCCACCAGCAGCACCGCCGGAATGGCGGCTGCAAAGAACCAGGGGTCGGTGATCACGCGATTTGGCAAGCCTCTTCAAAGCTCAGGCGCGGGCTGCGGCTGAACAATTTGCTCGCATCGCCATGGCCGAGGTTGACGATGAAGTTCGTCTTCACGCTGCTGCCGGCCCAGAATTCGGCATCGACCTTGGCCGCGTCAAAGCCGCTCATCGGGCCGCAGTCGAGTCCGAGCGAGCGCGCAGCCATGATCAGGTAAGCGCCCTGCATGCTGGAGTTGCGAAACGCGGTGGCAGCGATCATCGCCTCGTTGCCGACGAACCAGGATTTGGCATCGGCATGCGGAAACAGCTGCGGCAGCTTGTCATAAAAAGCCATGTCCATGCCGATGATGACGCTGACCGGTGCCTGCTTTGTCTTCTCGAGGTTGCCTGGCGACATGGCCGGCAGCAGCCTGGCCTTGGCTTCGGGTGTGGTCACGAAGATGAAGCGCGCCGGGCTGCAATTGGCCGATGTCGGCGCCCATTTCAGCAGGTCGTAGAGCTGGCGCAGGGTGGCCTCGGGGATCGCAGCGGCGGCGAATTCGTTGTGGCTGCGGGCGTTGTCGAAGAGCTGAGCGGTCGTGATGTTCATGGTTTTGGGATCGAGCTGATTGGGTGGAATGAATTGGGCCGGAGCGAAGCCTAACGCATGCGACCTGCTCCGACTGCATATCGACGCCAAGGATGCAAATTCTTTGTCCATCAAATCAGCCCTCACCCCATTTCTGGCTCTTGTATGCCCGGCTCGCTTCCTCTAGGCTGGGCTATCGCCAGCAGCCAAGGACTCTTCAATGCCCGCCACCTCAGAACCCGTCAACAACAGCCAGACCGAAGTCGCAAAGATCCGCACCTTGGCCTTGGTCGGCCCGGCCGGTGCCGGCAAGACCAGCTTGCTTGAAGCCTTGTTGCATCAAACCGGCGCGATTGCCGTGCAAGGCCAGATCGAACGCGGCAACACGGTCAGCGACTTCGACCCGATGGAACGCCGGATGCAGCATTCGCTGCATTCATCGCTGCTACAACTGAACCATGGCGGCTTGCGCATCCACGCGATCGACACGCCGGGCGCGCCTGATTTCATCGGCCAGGCGCTGCCGGCGCTGGAGGCAGCAGACACCGCGGTGGTGGTGATCAATGCCCAGAACGGGCTTGAGTTGATGGCCGCCAGAATGCTTGAAGCAGCCCAACAGCGAGGCCTGTGCAGGCTGATCGTCATCAACAAGATCGACACTGCTGACCTCGATCTGCCCGCGCTGCTGGCCCAGATACAGGCCACCTTCGGGCGCGAATGCCTGCCGCTGAATCTGCCATCAGGCAAAGGCAGCCAGGTCAGCGATTGTTTTTTCAACAGCTCGGGTGATAGCGATTTCTCGTCGGTCGCTTCAGCCCATCAGGCGCTGGTGGAACAGGTGGTCGAAGTCGACCCGGCATTTGTAGACCGCTACTTGACCGATGGCGATGTCGACCCGAGCGAGTTGCACGGCCCGCTCGAACAGGCGCTGCGCGAGGGTCACCTGATTCCAGTCTGCTTCACTTCAGCCCGCAGCGGTGCCGGTGTCGCCGAGTTGCTGGCGGTGATCGAGCGCTTGTTGCCGAACCCGGCCGAGGGCAATCCGCCGCAGTTTTTGCGTGGCGAAGGCCTCGACGCCCTGCCGCTGCATGCCACCCCCGACGCCCAAGCCCATGTGCTCGCCCATGTGTTCAAGATCACCACCGACCCTTACCTGGGCAGGATGGGGATGCTGCGGGTTCATCAAGGCACCTTGAGGCGCAATAGTCAGCTCTTTGTCGGCGATTCGCGCAAACCATTTCGAGTCAACCATTTGTTCATGTTGCAAGGCAGTCAGCATGTCGAAGTCGAGCAGGCGTTGCCGGGCGATCTCTGCGCAATCGCCAAGGTCGACGAATTGCACTACGACGCCGTGCTGCATGACTCGCCCGATGACGCTCACATCCACCTGGCGCCGCTGAACCTGCCGCAGCCGGTCCATGGCCTGGCGATCAGCCCGGCTCGGCATGGCGATGAGCAGCGGCTGTGGGAGGTCATCAAGCGCTTGGTCGACGAAGACCCTTGCTTGAAAGTCGACCGCGCGAGCCAGACCAAGGAGTCTGTCGTCTATGGGCTGGGCGAGTTGCATCTGCGCATGTTGCTGGAGCGTCTGCGCGAGGGCTACAAGTTCGAGTTGCTGACCCAGCCACCGCGCATCGCCTACCGCGAAACGATCTCGGCCGCAGCCGAAGGTCACTACCGGCACAAGAAACAGAGCGGCGGCGCGGGTCAATTCGGCGAGGTGTTTCTGCGTGTCGAGCCGCTGCCTCGCGGCGCTGGTTTCGAGTTCGTCGATGCCGTCAAGGGCGGCACGATCCCGGGGCAGTTCATGCCAGCGGTGGAAAAAGGCGTGCGTTCGGTACTCGACAGCGGCGTCATCGCCGGCTTTCCTTTGGTCGATCTGCGCGTCATCGTCCACGACGGCAAACACCATTCGGTCGACAGCAAGGACATCGCCTTCGTCACCGCAGGGCGCCGCGCGCTGATGGCAGCCGTACGCGACGCCAAGCCGCTGCTGCTCGAGCCTATCGTCCATGTCGAGATCAGCTCGCCGGCTTCGGCAATCGGCGACATCACCGGCGATCTGGCGGCACGCCGCGGCCAGATCAACGGCACCCAGGCTGCAGTCGCCAGCACCAGCATCGTCCAGGGTCTGGCGCCGCTGGCCGAATTGTCGAATTACCAGAGCAGGCTCAACGCGCTGACCAGCGGCCAGGGCAGCTTTACCTTGCTGCTATCGCATTACGAGGCCGTTCCCGCGCCTATTCAGTTGCAGTTGATGGCGGCAGGGAACAAACCCGAGGATGAGGACTGAAACCAGTTCAGTCAGGCGTCGAAGGGCAGGCCGACATAGTTTTCGGCCATGACCGTCGACGCCGCCCTGGAGCCCACCAGATAGTCGAGCTCGGCCGACTGCAGCTTGTAGCCGATCAGACCGTCATCGGGAAAACGGTGCATCAAGCTGGTAAACCACCAGGAAAAACGCTCGGCCTTCCAGACCCGGCGCAGACAGCGGGCTGAATAATGATCGATGCCGGCCTGGCTGCGCTCGCCATAGAACTCGATCATTGCTTGCGACAGATAGCGGACATCAGAGGCCGCCAGGTTCAGCCCTTTGGCACCGGTCGGTGGCACGATATGCGAGGCATCCCCAGCCAGGAACAGCTTGCCAAAGCGCATCGGCTCGGCGACGAAACTGCGCAGCGGTGCAATGCTCTTCTCGATTGACGGGCCGGTGATCAAGGCCTCGGCGGTGGCCGGGTCGAGGCGGCGCCGCAGCTCATCCCAAAAATTCTGGTCGCTCCAGTCGGCCAGCTTCTCGGTCAGCGGGCATTGGATGTAGTAGCGGCTGCGGCTGGGCGAGCGCATGCTGCACAGGGCGAAACCGCGCTCGTGGTTTGAGTAGATCAGCTCTTCGGCCACCGGCGGCGTATCCGACAGCACGCCGAGCCAGCCGAATGGGTAGACCTTCTCGTAATTGGTGATCGCCGCTGCAGGCACAGTGGCTCGACTCACACCGTGGTAGCCGTCGCAACCGGCAATGAAATCGCAGTCGATGCGCTGCCTCGAGCCGGCCCTGCCATAGCTGACGCAAGGCTGGGTTCCGTCGAAGTCATGCAGTTCGACATCGGCTGCCTCGTAGACGGTGCTCAGTCCGGCAGCGGCGCGGGCAGCCATCAGGTCGCGGGTGACTTCGGTCTGACCATAGACCATCACCGTCTTGCCGCCGGTCAACTGATGCAGATCGATGCGGTGTTTGCTGCCGCCAAAGCTCAAGGCGAATCCGTCATGTACCAGACCTTCCTGATGCATTCGCGCACCGACGCCGACCTGGTCGAGCAGATCGACGGTGATCTGCTCGAGCACGCCAGCCCTGATGCGACTCAGCACATGCTCGGCCGACTGGCGCTCGAGGATGATGTTGTCGATGCCTGCCTGATGGAGCATCTGTCCCAGCAGCAAGCCTGCAGGGCCGGCACCGATGATGGCAACTTGAGTTCGCATGGGTCTGCACAAGAAACGGAATTCCGCCGAGCGTAATCACTCCAGACCAACGAGGCAATGGACGGAAGCTGCATCTGCTTGCACAATCCGAACCTATGCCGGAAACAATCAATGACTTCAGTCCGCGCCTGCCAAACTACCAGCTTTATGGCGAAGATGGGCAGGAATCCTGGCTGGATTGGGTGCATTGCGAGTTGATCGCCGATCGCAGCCGCTTGCATGATTGGGAAATCAAACCGCATCGGCATGAAATGCTTTGCCAGTTGCTGCTGATCACCCAAGGTGAGGCCGAAGTCATGCTGGATGACCAGCATCTGCGCTTGCGGGGTCCGGCCCTGGTGCTGGTGCCGCCGCTGGTCGCCCATGGCTTCAGCTTCAGCGAATCGACCATCGGTCATGTCGTGACGATCGAGGAAGTGCAGCTGCGCCAGCAACTGCTGCCATTTCAGGGCCTGCCGGGCGCCCTGTCAAAAGCCAGAGCGATCGAACTCGATGCCATGGCCAGCTCCGACCTGGAAGCCGCAACCAGGCTGCTGCGCAAGGAATTCCTCTCGGCCGATCGCTGGCGCATGGCCGCGCTGGCCTCGGCTGTCCTCGGGTTGGCGCTGGCAGCGGCAAGGTTGCTGCATGCATCTGCGGCGACACAGCCTGGCCAGCCTTCACGCTCGATCGGTCATCTACAGCGCTACAAGGCCTTGATCGAGGCTTCGTTTCGCCAGCACCCACCGCTCGCTGTCTTGGCCAAGGACATCGGCATCACGCCGACGCAGTTGAACCGGATCTGCCGGGGCTTGCTGGGTCATTCTGCACAACATGTGCTGCACCAGCGCCTGCTGCTCGAAGCCAAGCGCGAGCTGACGTTCACGACGCTGGCGGTCAAGCGGATCGCAGCGGAGCTCGGCTTCGCCGACGCAGCTTATTTCACCCGCTTCTTCCAGCGCCGAACCGCCATGACCCCGAGCGCCTGGCGAGCGCAAGGGCTGGAAGGAAAAATCACCCTACCGTGATCAAGAATCGATCAAGTCCGGGTTCCAGGCGTAGACGGTCTGATCCTGCTCGCCGAGCCGCTCGATCCCCAGACGGATATGGTCGCCCGGCTTCAGGAACTGTGGCGTTGGCTTCATGCCCATGCCGACGCCGGGTGGCGTGCCGGTGGTGATCAAGTCGCCGGGCTGCAAGGTCATGAAGCGGCTCAGATAACTGACCAGTTGAGCGATGCCGAAGATCATCGTCCTGGTGCTGCCGGTCTGGCGGCGCTGGCCATTGACATCCAACCACATCGACAGGTTCTGCGGATCACCGACTTCGTCAGCGGTCACCATCCAGGGGCCGACCGGGCCGAAAGTGTCACAGCCTTTGCCCTTGTCCCATTGACCACCGCGCTCGAGCTGGAATTCCCGCTCGGACAGGTCGTTGACAACGCAATACCCGGCCACATGCTTGAGCGCATCAGCTTCCGAGACATAGCGTGCGCGACTGCCGATGACGACGCCAAGCTCGACTTCCCAGTCGCCCTTCACCGAACCCTGCGGCAACACGACCGGATGGTTGGCGCCGACCGCACATTCCAGCGTCTTCATGAAGATGACCGGCTCCTTGGGGATCGGCATATTCGATTCGGCTGCATGGTCCGCATAGTTCAGCCCGATGGCGACGA
Organism: Burkholderiales bacterium; assembly: GCA_947446685.1. Lineage (GTDB taxonomy): Bacteria > Pseudomonadota > Gammaproteobacteria > Burkholderiales > Burkholderiaceae_C > Paucibacter_A. The sequence continues at coordinate 5,093 of CANFIC010000013.1, read as the reverse complement.
ACTTGCCCATGCCTGTCCATGGCACAGCCAAACGGCCCTGCGGCACGATCGGCAACTGGCTGACATCGATGCTGGCCAGCACGGCAAGGCCGGCTGGCGATAGCGTGGCCGGTGTAATTTCAGACAGCAGCGCGCTCAGGTCGCGGACCTGGCCGCTCTCATCGAGCAGACCAGGCTTTTCCTGGCCCTTGGGGCCGTGGCGCAATAGTTTCATGTATTCACTCCAGTTTCAGTTGGACCAGCCGCCGTCGATGATCTGGGCGGTACCGGTGGCCGCTCGGTGGCTTTCCCATGGGCTACCGCGCATGGACCACAAAGCCCTTGGAGGGTAACAGCGATGGCTGCTCCTTTAGGGATGCTCTGCCACGCTGCCGGTCGGGGGAAGGAGACTGCGCCAGCACTTCTCAGGCTGGTGCGCAGCGTCAGCTCGGCGCGGCCTACTCCGTCGATCAACCGGCAGGACTAGCGCCGCGACGGTCCTGCAATAGGCCCAGCAGGTCGGCAAACAACGGCGGGTGAAACACCATGCTCAGATGCCCGATCGCTGGCAGCTCAATCGCGCGAGCATGCGGCAGCAAGGCCGTGCTTGACGGGCAGACGATCTGATCGCAAGCGCTGAGATAGCAATCAAAACCAGTACCGCCCAAGCTTTCCTGTTGCGCCAGTTCTGCCAGCCAGCGGCTGCCGCGGCGCATCTGCCTTGCATTGCGAGCCAACGAGAAGTTCGCCATCAAGGTGCCGAAATGCGGCGTGCCGATCGTGATGCAGCGGTGGAGGTCGGGCTGGATAGCTTTCAGATGCTCGCGCCGCAGCCAAGCGCGCAAGGCCAATCCGCCCATGCTGTGCCCGACGATGACCGGGGCTTGCCCACCGAGTTGCTGGAGCTTGGCCACGGCCGCGCCGATCTGGTCGCAATAGGCGTCAATCGAACCAAATGCTGGCTCCATCGTCAAGGCAATAAAGGGGTGCCCAGCGCTGCGCAAACGCCGCATCCAGCCGTTCCACAAACCACGGTTGCAGGTAAAACCGTGCAGTAACAGCACGCCCCGCTGCTGACATCGTTCGGGCAGATAGTCAGGCACAGCCTGTTCGGCAAAGGGCTGCTGCCAGGCAAATATCCGTTCGACAGAGATCAGCTCAAGCACCCAGGCATGCAACAACTGCAGCGCCGACGGCTGGCTGTCGCGGTTGATATGGTGCAGACTGGCGAACATCAAACCCATCACCAACCCATAAAAGAAGAATATGAGCAACGCCAGCCCGCAGCCCAGGCCAGGCTGATCGGTACACCAGAACCAGATCAGCGCGCCAAAACTCAGCAGGCTGCGCAGCAGCAGATTCCACCTTTGGATGCGTGCATTCATCGACCCAGTGTATTGCGCTGCACAATCACTACAACACCGAGGAACTGCTTGCAAGATGGAAAGAATTCACACCGAAGACATCCTTGCTGATCTGCATCAAGTCGAGCAACAGCGCGCCTTAGGCCGAAGCAAGCCAGCCATGGTTCAGCAAGTGGCGCTGCTGAAAGGCTATCAGCAGCAGCGCTTTGCCAACACCTATGCCGACCTGCTGGCCAACCCGCGTTACGCCAAGGCGACCCATTTTTTTCTGCAGGAGCTCTACGGGCCGGGGGACTTCTCCAAGCGAGACTCGCAATTCGCCCGCGTAGTGCCGGCCTTGACGAAGCTGTTTCCGGCCGAGGTCGTGGCCACTGTGGCCAAGTTGGCACGCTTGCATGCGATTTCTGAAACCCTCGACATGAAAATGGCCGGTTTGCTCATCGGCCAGGGCCGGATCAGCCCGCCTGCCTATATCAGCGCCTGGCAAGCCTGCGCCGAAGCAATGCAGCGTCAAGCGCAGATCGACTTGACGATCGAGATCGGCGCAGCGCTCGATCATCTGACGCAAAAGCCGTTGCTGCGACAGGCTTTGCGGATGATGCGTATGCCCGCGGCCGCCGCCGGCCTGTCGGAAATGCAGGTTTTTCTCGAGAAAGGCTTTGATAACTTCAAGGCGATGAAGGGTAGCGAGCAATTCCTGCTGACGATCCGCATGCGCGAAGAAGCGTTGATGAAGGCCCTGTTCGCTGCCGATGCTGCAGCCAGATGGCAGACCTCAACGCCACCGGTCGGGCCACTAGGGCAATTACCCTAACCACTAGGTCGCTTCTGCAACGACGATAGAGGGCTTGACGGCGCTCGCCGCACAAGCCGGACAAACGAGGAGATATGGTGCAAGAAGTGAAATTACAGGCAAGGGATGCCTCGACCGCAGCAAGCGTGTCCAAACCCTGGTTGCAGAGCTACCCGCCAGGTGTACCGGCAATGGTCGACACCACCGTTTACAAATCCTTGGTCGAACTGCTCGAAGAGGCATTCCACAAACACGCGCAGCGCGATGCGGCGGTCTGCATGGATCAAAGGCTGAGTTTCGGTCAGATCGATGAAATGTCCGCAGCAGTCGGCGCCTGGTTGCAGGCCCGGGGGCTGGAACGCGGCGCCCGCGTGGCCATCATGATGCCCAATGTCTTGCAGTACATGGTCGTTATCGCTGCGATTCTTCGGGCCGGCTATGTGGTGGTGAATATCAACCCTCTTTACACACCGCGCGAACTGGAGCATCAGCTGAAGGATTCTGGCTCACAGGCGATCTTCGTGCTGGAGAATTTCGCCGGAACTCTCGAGCAGGTGATTGCCAAGACCAGCGTCCAGCATGTTGTGCTCGCCTCGATGGGCGACCTGCTGGGGTGGTGGCGCGGTCCGCTGATCAACTTCGCCGTGCGCCATGTCAAGAAGATGGTGCCGGAGTTCCGGCTGCCGGTCGGGCCGGGACAGACCACCACGAGGTTCAATCAGGCCCTGGCCGAGGGTCGCCGAATGAGCCTCAAGCGCATCGATCTCGGTCCTGACGATGTCGCCTTTCTGCAGTACACCGGCGGTACCACCGGAGTCTCAAAGGGCGCGACATTGCTGCACAGAAACGTGGTCGCCAATATCATTCAGAGCGAAGCTTGGTTCATGCCGATGATCGAATCTCTTGGCAAGAAGCAGTTGATCACGGTTTGCGCCCTGCCGCTTTATCACATCTTTGCCTTGACCGCCTGCTATATGCTGGGCGCAAGGCTTGGAATGATGAACCTGCTGATACCCAATCCTCGTGATATTCCGGGATTCATCAGTACCTTGCAGAAATTCAGGATAAATATGTTCCCGGCGGTGAATACCCTGTTCAATGCCCTGGCCAACGATCCGGCATTTGCCCGTTTGGACTTCAGCGAACTGGTGATCTCGAACGGCGGAGGCATGGCAGTGCAACAAGCAACCGCCGAAAAATGGCTGAAGATCACCGGCTGCCCTGTGGTTGAAGGCTACGGCCTGTCAGAAACTTCGCCGGTGGCCACAGTCAACCGACTTGATCTAAAAACCTTCAACGGCAGTATCGGACTGCCGGTTCCATCAACCGAGATTGCGATCCGCGATGACTTTGGTGTCGATGTACCGCAGGGCGAGCGCGGCGAAATCTGCATCCGTGGCCCGCAGGTGATGGCCGGCTACTGGAACCGCCCTGATGAGACTGCAATGGTGATGTGCGCCGATGGCTTCTTCAAGAGCGGTGATATCGGTGTGATGGACGAACTTGGCTTCATCCGCATCGTTGACCGCAAGAAAGACATGATCCTCGTATCGGGCTTCAATGTCTATCCGACCGAAATCGAACAGGTCGTGAACATGCACCCCGGCGTACTCGAATGCGCAGCCGTGGGGATTCCCGATGCGCGCTCAGGAGAATCGGTCAAGCTCTACGTCGTCAAGAGCGACCCGGCGCTGGCCGAGGAGGACCTGACGGCCTTCTGCCATCAGCAATTGACCGCCTACAAATGCCCGAAATACATCGAGTTCCGCGACGAACTGCCGAAGAGCAATGTCGGCAAGATTCTGCGTCGGGAACTGCGTAGCACATGAAGGAAGCCGCCGCGTTGCCGGCTGACATGACGGTACTGGAACGCGGTTGGCTCTCCTCGAACTCAGTCTTGCTACAAGGCGACGAACGCGGCGCTTTGCTGGTCGATACAGGATACTGCACCCACAGTGCTCAAACGCTGGAACTGGTCAAGGCGGCAATTGCTCCAGGCAGTAGCCTACGGCTGATTCTGAACAGCCATTTGCACAGCGACCATTGCGGCGGCAACGCAAGACTGGCCGCCGCCTTCAACTGCCCGATCTGGGTACCGCCTGGTCATTTCCAGGCTGCTACAGACTGGAACCAGGACCTGCTCAGCTTTGCCAGCACGGGCCAGCGCTGCGATCGATTCCGACCTTCAGCTGCTGTAATTCCCGGTGATTTCATCGAGCAAGGCGGGCGGCAATGGCAAGCACTGGCAGCACCCGGGCATGATCCTCATTCCTTGATATTTTTCGAGGCCGAGTCCGGCATCCTGATCTCGGCTGATGCGCTCTGGGAACATGGTTTCGGCATTGTCTTTCCGGAAATCGAGGGCTCAAGCGGGTTTGATGAAGTCGCCAAGACCCTGGACCTGATTGCAGGTCTCGCCATTCGCTGGGTAATCCCGGGCCATGGCAAGATATTCAGCGATGTCGATACGGCGTTGGGCGAATCACGTAACCGCCTGGACTTCTTTCAGCGCAATCCGCAGCGACATGCGCGCTATGCCGCCAAAGTATTGACCAAGTTCCACCTGCTTGAACTCATCAGCGAGCCGCTTCTAGACCTGCTCGATTGGCTCGCGCACACGCCTATTCAACGGCAGATGTGGGAGCAGTTTTTCAAACCAGAACCCTTCGAGCAATGGTCGATCGCAATTCTGGATGAACTGGAGAAGAGCCGGGCCATACGCATACACGAAGGTGTCGTCTACAACGCCTAGATTCATGCTGCGCTATTTTTGTTCACACAACGAAGAAACCCCCAGATCGTGAGACCTGGGGGTTCTAGGATAATAGCCTGACGATGACCTACTTTCACACGGGAACCCGCACTATCATCGGCGCAGAGGCATTTCACTTTCCTGTTCGGGATGGGAAGGAGTGGGACCACCTCGCTATGGTCATCAGGCTTAACTTGTCGGCTCG
>CANFIC010000012.1 GCA_947446685.1 Burkholderiales bacterium | reverse complement strand
CGACCCGGGTCATCATCGAGACATCGGTCGCCACCTCGATCGGATGGCCCTGGTGGACCCGGCCGCCGACACCCGAATATTCACCTTCGGAATTTTCACGCACGATCACCCAATCGAGATCGGCCGGCGCGCAGCGCTTCAACGGCGCATCGATGCCCGGCAGGATCCGCGTTGGCCGGACATTGGCGTATTGGTCAAATCCCTGGCAAATCTTCAGGCGCAAGCCCCACAGCGTGATGTGGTCGGGGATATGCGGATCACCGGCCGAGCCGAACAGGATCGCATCCTTGTGCCGCAAGGCGTCGAGACCGTCGGCCGGCATCATCACACCATGTTCGCGGTACCAATCGCCGCCCCAGCCGAAGTTTTCGAAGCTGAAGCCAAAGTCGCTGCTCGAGGCCTGCAGCGCTTCGAGCAACTGCCGGCCGGCCGGGATGACTTCCTTGCCGATGCCGTCGCCTGGGATGGTGGCAATTGCGTAGATTTTCATTCCGTTTTTTCTTTCTGCTGTAGGTCGAGCGCAGGCCGGATCAAGCCTGCGAAGCTGGAATTTTGCCCATGTACTTCCTGCCTTCAGGCATATTTGCTGACTGCTGCGCGGCGGAATTTCATTGCATAGACATAGCGATTTTCCGGATGCACGGTGCGCGTGGCCTGCAGCAATTCGCCATCGGCGGCCAGATAGCGCCGCTGCAGCAGCAGGGCCGGGCTGTCGCTGTCGACGCCCAGGACCTCGGCCATATGCGCCGGCACCCTGCCGGCCGAAATGCTCACCTCGACATCGGCAATCGCGACACCGAACAGCGCTTCGATCTGCTCATGCACCGGCGAATGGTCGAACTGCTTTGACTTCATCACGCCAGCAAAGCGCGGCTGGATGTAGATGTCGACCCAGCACAGCGGTTCAGCCACATCATCGAGCGTGCGCAAAGCGCTGATCTGCAGCCAGGCGCTGCCGACCTCGCAGCCGATGCTTTGCGCCAGCAGCGCGTCAGCCACCAGCAGTTGATGCGCGATATGCCGCCGCCTGACGCTTTCGGGGTAATTGAACCATTGGTCGAAATTCGTCACCGCATGCGCGAACACATGGCGCCGGCCGTTGCTGACCACGGTCGAGCCGCTGCCGGCGCGGCGCACGATCAAACCGCCTTGCGACAACAGGCGCAAAGCCTCGCGCACCGTATGCCGGCCGACATCGAGGCGCAGGCTGAACTCGGCCTCGGTCGGCAACAGCGAGCCGACCGGAAAAATCCCCGCGCTGATGTCCTGCTCGATCTGTTCGGCGATTTTCTTGTACAGCGCGCCGCCCGAGCGACGCCCGCGCTGACGCAGTTTGGCGGGCTCGCTCATGCCTTCAGCCGCAGCCGGGCGGCGCTTTTTGTCTGCTGCAATTTATCCATATATCCACACCTGGGTATTGCAAAATTCCGCTGCGCAGACGGTCAGAATTTGACCTTTTAAGCCTTCTTAAAGCGTACTTGCCAATTGACAAGCATCGAGCTCGACGTCCTAATATCCATATATTTGAACCCCTTGTCAACCCGGCAAAAATCACAGGAGCCCCCTTGGCCAAGATCGAATCAGTCAGCGTTGCCGTCGCCCGCGTGCCCCTGGACCGCGTCACCTCGTTCTCGACCCGAACGGTGTCGGAGCGGCATTACTGCATCGTCAAGGTGCGCAGCAGCGATGGCCTCGAAGGGGTTGGCTTCTGTTACGCGGGCAGCAAAGCCGGCGAGATCGTCAAGGTCGCCGTCGAAAAATTGCTCGCGCCGGTCCTGATCGGGCAGGACAGTCTGCGCAGCGAGGGGCTCTGGAACGAGATGTACCAGGAAAGCCTGCTGCAGGGTCGCAGTGGTTCGGTGATGCGCGCGCTCTCGATCCTCGACAACGCGATCTGGGACTTGAACGCCCGCACGGCCGGTCTGCCCTTGCACGACTACCTCGGCTGCATGAACCGCGAAAAAGTCATCGCCTACGCCAGCGGCGGCTATTACGTCGACGGCAAGACCGCATCCGACCTCGGGGACGAGATGGCCGGCTATGTGAAGCTGGGTTTTACCGCCGTCAAGATGAAGACCGGCCGCCTGTCGCCCGCCGCAGAGGAACAGCGTGTGGCCGCCGCACGGGCCGCGATCGGACCCGATGTGGTCTTGATGATTGACGTCAACAATGGCTGGTCGGACCTGCCGACTGCGCTCGAGTACACCCGCCGCTTCGAGGCCTACAACCCTTACTGGATCGAAGAACCCTTCCTGCCCGATGCGATCGATCTGCATGCGCGACTGGCCGCCGCCACCAAGATCACCATCGCCACCGGTGAAATCGAGGCCGGCCGCTGGCGCTTTCGCGAATTGATCGACGCCGGTGGCGCCGAAATATTGCAAGCTGACGCGGCAGTCTGCGGCGGCATTTCCGAATGGCGCAGGATTGCCGCCCATGCCGACAGCCGCGGCGTGACGGTCAGCCCGCATTGGTTCCACGACCTGCATGCACCGCTGGTCGCGGCCACGCCGAATGCCCGCTATGTCGAGTTCTTCACCGACGACCAGGTCTTGAACTTCCGCCGGCTGATCGACCGCCAACTCGACTTCAAGGACGGCTATGTGATGCTGCATCAGACCCCGGGGCTGGGCTTCAACTTCGACGAGGCTGCGGTTTCACGCTATGCCGGTGGGGCCTCGGCCTGGACCCAGATTTCAGCTGGACGCTAGGATGAACTCCAGGGTGACGGCCAAGGCGCAGAGCGAGTTCATCGCCAGCGCCTTCAGCGCGGTCGGCATGCCAGCCGAAGATGCAAGGCGGGTGGCTGATTTGATGACCGAGGCCGATTTGCAGGGCTCGGACGGGCACGGCATGATCCGCCTGCCACCCTATATCAAACGCATCAAGGCCGGCGGCATCAACCTGCGGCCGGACATCCGCATCGCCGAGGAGCGCGCCGCCACCGCCCTGCTCGACGGCGACAACGGAATGGGCCATCTGGTGATGAGCCGCGCGGCCGAAATCGCTGCGCAAAAGGCGCGCGTCGCCGGCATCGGCTGGGTCGGCGCACGCTTCAGCAACCATGCCGGTCCGGCATCGCTGTACGCGCGCATGGCTTTGCCGCACGACATGATCGGCCTGTATTTCGCGGTCGGCAACGCCAACCATCTGCCGGCCTGGGGCGGGCTGGAGATGCTCTTGTCGACGAACCCGATTGCGGTGGCCGTACCCACCTTGAACGAGCCCCCGGTGGTGCTCGACATGGCGACCACGGTGGCCGCCTATGGCAAGGTCAAGGCCAAGGCACAGCGCGGCGAAATGATGCCCGAAGGCTGGATGATCGACCGCCTGGGCAAGCCGCTGCTCGACCCGAAACGGGCCGAAGAAGGCTTTTTGCTGCCGATCGGCGGCTACAAGGGCTATGGCCTGTCGCTGATCGTCGGCCTGCTCGCCGGCACCTTGAACGGTGCGGCGATGGGCCGCGATGTGATCGACTTCAACCATGACGCCGAATCGGTCACCAACACCGGGCAGGCCGTGGCGATGATAGACATCGCCGCTTTCGGCGACGCCAAGGAATTCAAGGCCAGGGTCGACACCCTGGTGCGCGACCTGCGCGACAGCGAGCGCATGCCCGACGTCGAACGCATTTGGTTGCCCGGCGAGCAAAGCCATGCGCGGCGCATTGCCTATGCGCTCGAGGGCATTCCTCTCGGTGCAGCTCTGCACCAACTGCTCGACGCGCTGACGGCTGAACTCGGCATCGCGCCATTGGCAATTCTCGACCGCTGAAAAGGAAAACCATGAAGCGCTTTGTTCTTCTCTCCAGCCTGCTTGGCGCCATGCTGGCGCTGCCGGCAGCCGCGCAATCAAACTATCCGAACAAGCCGATCCGCATGATCGTGCCGCTGGCGGCGGGTAGCGCGGTCGACGTGGCGGCACGCATGGTGGCGCAGAAAATGTCGCTGTCGCTGGGTCAGACGGTGGTGGTGGAGAACCAGCCGGGAGCCGCCGGCCTGGTCGGTGCCGACCATGTCGCCAAGGCCGCACCCGACGGCTACACGATCGGCGGTTTCAACGACAGCATCATGACGATGGTGCCTTCGCTGCAGGCCAGGATGCCCTGGGACATCCTGCGCGATTTCACACCGGTGTCGCTGGTCGCCACCGTCGAATGGGGCCTGGTCTCACACCCCGCCGCCGCCTACAAGAGCGCCGGCGGACTGATCGCGGCGGCGGCCGCAGCGCCGGGCAAGATCGACTATGGCTCGGGCGGCATCGGCAGCCCGCAACATATTGCGATGGCCTTGTTCGCTTCCGAAGCCGGCATCAGCCTGACCCATGTGCCTTACAAGGGCGCGACGCAAGCTGCGGTCGGCGTGGCCGGCGGCGAGGTGGCGGTCGCCTTCCAGGGCTTGGCCACCGTCAACTCGCTGATCAAGGGCAACCGCGTCAAGTTGCTGGCGGTTTCGACGCCCAAGCGCATGCCGCAATACCCCGAGGCACCGACGGTGAGCGAATCGGGACTGCCCGGTTTCGAATTCAATTCCTGGTTCGCCGTGCTCGCTCCGGCAGGCACGCCGGCCGAGATCGTCTCCCGGCTGAACAGCGAGATCGTCAAGGCAATTGCTGATCCGGCCTTGCGCGAGCAGTTGATCGCCCAGGGACTGACACCGCGGGGATCGAGCGCTGAAGAACTCGGCGCCGCGACCAAGCTGCAGTTGGCGAAATATGCCGCCCTGATCAAGCGCGCCAACATCAAAGCCGAGTAGTTGCCCCAAGACCGCTGCGCCCTCAAGCGTGGGATTATCAAAACTTTTACGGAGACAGCCATGAAATTCATCAAAGCCTCAATTTGCCTGTTGCTGGCCGGTCTTGCGCTGAGCGCCGGTGCACAGAACATCTCGGTTGCCACCGGCGGCACGGGCGGCGTCTATTACCCGATGGGCGGCGGCATCGCGGCAGTGCTGTCCAAATTTGTTCCCGGCATGCAAGCCACGGCCGAAGTGACCGGCGGATCGGTGGACAACCTCAAGTTGGTCGGCACCGGCAAGTCCTATATCGGCTTCACCATGACCGATGCCAGCCTCGACGCCTACCGCGGCGAAGACAAATTCAAGGGCAACAAGGTCGCCCTCAGAACGCTGATGATCCTTTATCCGAACCGCATGCATGTGGTCAGCGTCGAAGGCCGCGGCATCAACAAGATGTCCGACCTGAAAGGCAAGCGCGTCTCCACCGGCTCGCCGGGCAGCGCAACCGAAGTGATGGCTTTCCGCCTGATCGAGGCCGCCGGGCTGAACAAGGACAGCGACGTCAAACGCGAGCGTCTGGGCGTGGCTGAATCGGTCAACGCGATCAAGGACGGCAAGATCGATGCCTTCTTCTGGGTCGGCGGCTTGCCCACCGCAGGCGTCACCGACCTGGCCAATACGCCGGGCAACAAGCTCAAGATGATCGACCATGCTGAAGCTGTGGCGGCAATGAACAAGAAATACGGCAACCTCTATATCGAGGACGTGATTTCCAAGGAAACCTACCGCGGCATGGACAGCGACAACAAGCAGGCCACCGTGATGAACATCCTCGTCGCGCATGAATCGATGGACGACAAGACCGCCTACAACATCGTCAAGGCGATCTTCGACAAGCGCGAGGACCTGATTGCGGTGCACAAGGAATCGGCCAATATCAAGCTGGAGAACCAAAAGACCAATGCCTCACCGGTGCCCTTCCATCCTGGCGCCTTGAAGTATTTCGCTGAAAAAGGCGTCAAGCTGAACTGAGCCGCTGCGCTTGACGGCGCTTGATACGAAACCCGCTGCAGCCGAGGTCCATCGCAATGAGTGAAAACAACGACAAGATTGTCATCAGTGAAGAAGCGCTTGCCAAGGCCGAAGAGTTCATCGAAGCCGAGGAAGGAGCGGCCAACAAGCTGAAGGGCTGGCTGAACATCTTCGTCATTGCCGTCGCCTTCATCATGTCGGTGTTCCACCTCTACACCGCCTACGCGATCGTGCCGACGCAGACGCTGCGGCCGGTGCATGTCGGCTTCGTGCTGTTTCTGTGCTTCTTGATGTTCCCGATGGCGGCACGCTTTCGCCATCGCGTGATGTGGTGGGACTGGCTGGCCGCGGCGCTGTCGATTGCCACCGTGATCTACCTGATCATGGGCGGCGACGACATCACCGACCGCAACACTGCTCCCAATCCCTGGGACATTGCCTTCGGTCTGACCTTGATCCTGCTGGTGCTCGAAGCGATGCGGCGCACCAATGGCTGGATCATGCCAGTCATCACCAGCTGTTTCATCGCCTATGCCCTGTTCGGGCCCTATCTGCCGGCACCCTGGACGCACAAGGGCTATGAGGTCGGCCGTCTGGTCGGGGTGATGTACATGACGCTGGAAGGCATTTACGGCGTGGCGGTCGATGTCTCGGCCTCGCTGATCATCCTGTTCACGATCTTCGGCGCCTTCCTGCAATATTCGGGTGCGGGCAAGTTTTATATCGACTTCTCCTTTGCCGCGATGGGTGGTAAGCCGACCGGCGCTGGTCGCACCGTCGTGCTCGCCTCCTTCCTGCTCGGCGGCCCGTCGGGATCGGGCGTGGCGACCACGGTGACTCTCGGTGCCGTCGCATACCCGATGCTGGCCAAGGTCGGCTATGAAAAGAACGCCGCCGGTGGTTTGCTCGCTGCCGGAGGACTCGGCGCCATCATCTCGCCGCCGGTGCTCGGTGCCGCGGCCTTCCTGATCGCGGAATTCCTGAAGATTTCCTACCTCGACGTGCTCTTGATGGCCTGCATCCCGACGCTGCTGTTTTACCTGGCGCTGTTCCTGATGGTCGAAATCGACGCGCGCAAATACGGCATGGGCAATATCGCACTTGAGAAAGTCGATTCGGTCTGGAACCTGACCAAGCATTACTGGTTCCATTTCCTTTCGCTGATCTCGATCGTGTTCTTCATGCTATGGGGTTTCTCGCCGGTGCTGTCGGTGTTCTGGGCCACGGTGGTGTCCTTCTTCACCAGTTTCCTGCGCCGCGACACCGCCTTGATGTCCTATGACCTATTCCAGGGCAAGGGATCGTTCAGCGACAACATCTTCAAGTCCCCCTTCGTCAAGGCGATGCAGGGCGGCTCGATCGGCGTGCTCAATGTGGCGGCCACCTGCGCGGGCGCCGGCATCATCGTCGGCGTCGTCACCTTGACCGGCCTGGGGCTGAAGTTCAGCACCATCGTGATCGACTATGCCGACGGCAACTTGCTGTTGACGGCCATCATGACCTCGCTGGTGGTCTGGATCGTCGGCCTGGCCGTGCCGGTGACGGCCTCCTACATCATCTGCGCGGTGATCGCTGCGCCGGCGCTGATCAAGATGGGCGTGCCGGACTTCGCCGCGCATATGTTCATCTTCTATTACGCCGTGCTGTCCGAGGTCTCGCCGCCGACCGCCCTGTCGCCCTTCGCGGCTGCCGCGATCACCGGCGGTGACCCCTACAAGACGACGATGCAATGCTGGAAATACACCGTTCCGGCCTTCCTGCTGCCCTTCATGTTCGTGCTTGCTCCCGAAGGCCAGGGCCTGCTGCTGATGGGTTCGGTCAAGGCATTGGCGGCAGCGAACTGGTGGTCGATCGCCCAGGTGACGCTGACTGCTGCCATCGGCATCGCCGCGCTGGCCGGCGGCTTCCAGGGCTGGGCCTTGAAGCGCACCACATTCATCGAGCGCTGGATGCTGCTGGTGGCAGGTTTCGCGCTGGTCTATCCGGGCGAAATGGCCGACCTGATCGGCTTCGGGCTGGTGATTGCGGCACTGGCGAAACAGTATTTCCGCAAAGAATTGCAGCCGGTCTGAGCTGCTGGAGAATCATTTGAGTCAATTCAATGCCGAGGCAACCGGCGTCTACCTGATCACGGTCACGCCCTTCACCGACAGCGGTGCGCTCGACTTGGAAAGCACCGACCGGATGGTCGATTTCTGCCTCGATTGCGGCGTTACCGGGCTGACCGTGCTGGGCATCATGGGCGAGGCCAGCAAGCTGACTGCCGAGGAATCGACCCTCTTCGTCAAACAGGTGCTGGCGCGGGTCGCAGGGCGGGTGCCGGTGGTCGTCGGCGCCTCGTCAGCCGGTTTTGCGCCGATGCGCGAATTGACCGACAGCGTGATGAGCCTGGGGGCTGCCGGCGTGATGGTGGCGCCACCTTCGACCTTGCGCACCGACGAACAGATCCTGGCCTATTTCGAGATGGTCAGCCAGACGCTGGGTGCTGCAGTTCCCTGGGTATTGCAGGATCACCCGGTCGCCACCGGGGTGCAGATGTCGACGGCCGTGATCAAGCAGATCATCAAGAACAGCCCGAGCTGCGTGATGCTCAAGCATGAGGATTGCCCGGGGCTGACCAAGCTTTCGAGCATCCGCGCAGCCAGCGCCAGCGGCGAGCTGCGCCGGGTCTCGATCCTGACCGGCAATGGCGGCGGGCTGTTCCTGCCCGAAGAGCTGACGCGCGGCGCCGATGGTGCGATGACCGGCTTTGCCTACCCTGAAATGATGGTCGATGTCTGCCGCGCCCATGCTGCCGGCGAGATCGAGCGCGCCCATGACATTTTCGATGCCTACCTGCCGCTGGCCCGCTATGAGCAGCAGTCCGGCATCGGCCTGGCGGTGCGCAAGCATCTGCTGGCCGAACGCGGCGTGATCAAGTCCGCGGCGATTCGCAAGCCCGGCCCGAAGCTGTCGGCCCAGGACCTCGCCGACATCACGCGCCTGAGCGCCAGGCAGGCCCGCCGCCTCGCCGAAATTTCCTGACCCAGCCGGAGACTCTCCTGTGACAGCCCCGATCGAAATGCAGCTTGACCCGCATGTGATTGAAGTTCTCTCGACCATCACCACCGCGACCTTGACCACCTTGCTGCTGAAAAAAGGTCTGCGCAATGTCTGGCTGCGCGGCACCAAGCCCTTGCGCGCGGGTCAACCACGCCTGGTCGGGCGGGCTTTCACGCTGCGCTTTGTGCCGGCACGTGAGGACCTGGCCACGCCGGCTTCCTGGTCTTCGCCGATCTCGACGCGCGCCGCCATCGAGGACATGCCGGCCGGTTGCATCGCCGTGGTGGACTCGATGGGCGTGACCGACGCCGGCATCTTCGGCGACATCCTGTGCACCAGGATGCGCAAACGTGGCGTTGCCGCCTTGATCACCGATGGCGTCGTGCGCGATGTCGCCGGGGTGCTGGGCAGCGCCCTGCCGGTCTGGTGCAGCGGTGTGGCTGCGCCACCCTCGGTGGCCGGCCTGACTTTCGTCGCCTGGCAGCAACCTATAGGCTGCGGTGGGGTGGCAGTCTTTCCTGGCGACATCATCGTCGTCGACGACGACGGCGCGGTGCTGATCCCCGCCGACCTGCTCGACGAGATGCTCGCGTTGGCGCCAGAGCAAGAGCGCCTCGAGGAATGGATCATGGCCGAAGTCGAAGCCGGCGCCGCCCTGCCCGGCCTGTACCCGCCAAACGCCGAGAACAAGGCCCGCTTTGCTGCGGCGATGGCAGCGGCTGATTCGGCCAAATAGGATTAAACCGGCGCTCAGCCGATTGCCTGGGGCGGTTAGACCGGGTTCTGAGCCTGTTCGATCTCGATCCGGCCTTGGCAGCCAACCAAGAAGGAAATCAGAGCCGCCCTTGCGCAGCGGTAGGCGCAAGCCATCGATTGTCAGAGACCGGTGGACAAGCAAAAAATCATTGTTGCCGCCTATCTATAACGCACCTACAATTTGCCGATGGTCTCCTTCGACGAAGCCAAACGACAAGCCAATCTGTTGAAGCATGGCTTTGATTTTGTCGGCAGCGAGGTGGTGTTTTCGGGCTTCACGATCACCCGCGAGGACGCGTTTGACAGCTATGGCGAGTTGCGCCTGCAAACAATGGGGCTTTGGCAAGGCGTTGTCGTTTTCATCGTCCACACGCCGCGCGGCAGGGCTGACCACATTATCTCGATCCGAAAGGCGCAAAAGCATGAAGAACGCATCTACTGGAAAAACTATCCCGGCTGACAAGACCGATTGGCCACGTGTGCGTGCGATGAAGGATCGCGAGATCAGTCACGACGTCGACAGCCCGGCCACAACGGCGCCCGATTGGGATGGCGCAGTGCTGCGGCAAGGCGGCGTTGAACTGGGCAAAGCAAGGACCCGTGGCCCGAACCGTTCGCCGACCAAGGAGCAGGTCGCCATCAGGTACAACCCGGAAGTGCTTGCAGCTTTTCGGGCCAGTGGCTCGGGATGGCAGACGCGGATGAACAATGCGCTGGAAGACTGGCTGAAGTCGCACAGTCCCGCGAATGTCTGAATCCCGAATTGGCCCATGTGATGGTCAGGGGCAAGAGGGCCGATGACCCCGAGCGGCTGTACGGGTTCCGAGCCTGCTCGGTCTCGATCCTGCCTTGCTTGACGATCTTGGCAAACTTACTGCTGTTGCCGGCGATCAGTTGGGCCATTTCGGCGGGTGAACTGCCAAGGGTCTCGCCACCGGTCAGGCGAAGAATCCTCACCAGGACTCGCGCAAAACCGGCGCTCAGTCGACTGTAGGCACCGGTGTCAGCGCGGCGCCGCCGCCGAGCACGGCATGCAGGTTGTCGAGCGTCAGCCTCAGCATCGCGGCGCGCGTTTCCACCGTGGCCGAGCCTGAATGGGGCGAGAAGACAACATTCTTCAATCCCAGCAGCGGTGATTCGACCAGCGGCTCTTGCTCGTACACATCGAGCGCGGCCCCGCGCAAGCTGCCCTTGGTCAAGGCTTCGAACAATGCAGATTCATCGACCACCGAGCCGCGCGACAGGTTGACCAGCCAGCCCTTGCCCAGCGCTTCGAGCAAGGCCGCGTTAACCAGATGGCGAGTTTGCTCACCGCCTTTGCAGCAAACCAGCAGCACATCGACTTCCTGCGCCAGCGCCAGCGGACTGGCGACATGACGGTAGGGCGACTCCTCCTGCCGGCGGCCCGAATAAGCCAGGCTGACACCAAAGGCCTCAAGCCTGGCCGCCATCCCTTTGCCGATGCGACCCAGGCCGATGATGCCGATGCGCTTGCCGCTCAGGCTCGACGTCAATGGATAGACCGATTGCGCCCAAGCACCGTCGCGGACAAAGCGATCGGACTGCGGGATCTCGCGCAGCATCGCCAGCAGCAGACCAATGCCGAGCTCGCAGACCGCCGCATCGAGCAACCCAGGGGTGTTGGTCACGACAATGCCGCGCTGCTGCGCATAGGACACAGGAATGCCATCAAAGCCGACGCCCGAGGTGGCGATCACACGCAGCGCCGGCAGCTCTTCGAGCAAAGCCTGCGGCAGCTGGTAATTGCTGCGGGTGATCAGGCCCTGCACGGTCGCGCGCAGCCCCGCATCGGCCAACTCGGCCTTGACACTGTCGAACTCGCTATCGATCTGCCGCTGCAGATCAGGGGTGAAAAATCCGACCTGGACCAGCTGCTTTTTCATGACATTTACTTTGCTTGCGGCGTCTTGCCGACCAGGGTGGCTGCGCGCAGAAAACCGAAATCGACGCCCTTGTCAGCCTGGTTGACTTCCTGCAGAAAGAGCTTGCGGTAGCCGCGCTCGGCACTCGGCTCGACCACCGGGTTGTCGAGCGCGCGCTGCGCCAGTTCGGCCTCGCTCACCAGCAATGAAATTTCGCGGTTCTTCACGCTCAGGCGGATGCGGTCGCCGTTTTGCACATAGGCCAGCGGTCCGCCGATTGCCGATTCGGGTGTGACATGCAGGACGATGGTGCCAAAGGCGGTTCCGCTCATACGGCCGTCGGAAATCCGCACGATGTCCTTGACCCCGGCGCGCGCGAGCTTCATCGGGATCGGAATGTAGCCGGCCTCGGGCATGCCGGGCGCACCTTTGGGGCCGATGTTCTTCAGCACCAGCACATCGTCAGCGCTGACGTCGAGGTCAGCGGCGTCGATCCGCAGCGCCATGTCCTCCAGGTTCTCGAACACCACTGCGCGGCCTTCATGCTCCATCAGCCCGGGGTCGGCGGCCGACTGCTTGATGATCGCCCCACCCGGCGCCAGATTGCCCAGCAACACGGCGATACCGCCTTGCGGATAGATCGGATTGGCGATGCTGCGCACGACATCCTGCTTGAAGCCGGGGCCCGAGCGCTCGAGTTCCTCACCCAGCGTGCGACCGGTGACGGTCAGCGCATCGAGCCGCAGCAGGGGCTTGAGCTCGCGCAGCAGCGTGGCCATGCCACCGGCCTTGTGGAAATCCTCCATGTAATGCTGGCCTGAGGGTTTCAAGTCGAGCAGCACCGGCGTCTCGCGGCCCATCTGGTCGAGCGCCTGCATGTCGATGTCCAGGCCAACCCGGCCGGCAATCGCCGCCAGATGGACGATGCCATTGGTCGAACCGCCGATCGCCAGCAGCACCCGCAGCGCGTTCTCGAACGCCGCCGGAGTCAGGATCTTGTCGATCGTCAGCCGGTCGCGGGCCATTTGCACCGCCTGCGCACCGGTCTGCTCGGCAATGCGGATGCGGTCGGAAGTGACCGCTGGCGGCGATGCGCCGCCCGGCATCGTCATGCCCAGCGCTTCGGCGATGCAGGCCATCGTGCTGGCCGTGCCCATCACCGAGCAAGTGCCGAGGCTGGCGACCAGCTGGTTGTTGACTTCAGCGACCTCGTCGGCGTCGATCTCGCCGGCGCGGAATTTGCCCCAATAGCGGCGGCAATCGGTGCAGGCGCCCACCCGCTCACCGCGGTGCGAGCCGGTCAGCATCGACCCGGTGATCAGCTGGATCGCCGGCAGATTGGCCGATGCCGCGCCCATCAGCTGGGCCGGCACGGTCTTGTCGCAGCCGCCGATCAGCACCACCGCATCCATCGGCTGGGCGCGGATCATCTCCTCGGTATCCATCGCCATCAGGTTGCGTAAATACATGCTGGTCGGTGCGGCAAAGCTCTCATGCACCGAGATCGTCGGAAAGGCCATCGGCAAGCCGCCGGCCAGCATCACGCCGCGCTTGACGGCCTCAACCAGTTGCGGCGAGTTGCCATGGCAGGGGTTGTAGTCGCTGCCGGTATCGGCGATGGCAATCACCGGGCGGTCAAGCGCCGCGTCGGTGAAGCCGGCACCCTTGATGAAAGCCTTGCGCAAGAACAGCGAAAAACCCTGGTCGCCATAGCTGGTCAGGCCTTTTTTCATGCCGGCAATCTCGGCGTTGGCGGCTTGGCCGGATGTGTTGTCGGAAGCTTGGGTCATGACGGGATTCTCGGCTGACAGCGGTAAATTAGGCGAACCGGAAGATGGAAAAAACGGCTGCCGGACTAAGCAACAGTCCTATTGTTCGACAAGTCCTCTGAGCGAACGGTAATTTACCCTGACACCCGGACTTGGCTTTGCTGACTCCGACCCAAGCTATGCTACTTGCCAAAGCAAGTCCTATTCTGGACTCGCTCTCCGAGCATTCGCCATGGTTCCTCATCTCACCACCTCTCTGACCGGCCCGATCAACGAACTCGAGCAGCGCATGCTGGAATCGATGCCGGCGATCGAGCGCTGGTTCCGACTCGAATGGATGGAACATTCGCCACCGTTCTACAGTTCGGTCGATCTGCGCAATGCCGGTTTCAAGCTGGCGCCGGTTGACACCAATTTATTCCCCGGCGGCTTCAACAACCTGAACCCGGCGACGCTGCCGCTGGCGGTCCAGGCCGCCATGGCAGCAATCGAAAAGATCTGCCCTGAAGCCAAGAACCTGTTGCTGATTCCCGAGAACCACACGCGCAATACCTTTTATCTCAGCAATGTCGCGACGCTGATGCGTATCTTCACCCAGGCCGGCTTGAATGTCAGGCTGGGCAGCTTGGACGAGACCATCACCGCGCCGACCGAATTACAGCTTGCCGATGGCAGTTCGTTGACGCTGGAGCCGCTCTTGCGCACGCGCGGCAGGCTCGGCTTGAAGGATTTCGACCCCTGCACGATCCTGCTCAACAACGACCTGTCGGCCGGCATTCCGAAATTGCTCGAAAACCTGCACGAACAATACCTGTTGCCGCCGCTGCATGCCGGCTGGGCGGTGCGCCGCAAGAGCAAGCATTTCCGCTGCTATGAAGAGGTCGCCAAGCGCTTTTCCAAGCTGCT
Source organism: Burkholderiales bacterium (assembly GCA_947446685.1). Classification (GTDB taxonomy): domain Bacteria; phylum Pseudomonadota; class Gammaproteobacteria; order Burkholderiales; family Burkholderiaceae_C; genus Paucibacter_A. Next base: position 13,670 of record CANFIC010000012.1, on the reverse strand, counting down.
GGGCATGGACCCCTGGCTGATCAACCCGATGTTTGCGGCTTGCAACGGGCTTGACTTCAGCGAAGGCGAAGGGCTCGAGGCCTTGCAGACCCAAACCGATGCCTTGCTGGTCAAGACCCGGCGCAAATACAAGGAATATGGCATCCAGGAAAAGCCTTTTGTCATCATCAAGGCCGATGCCGGTACCTATGGCATGGGCGTGATGACGGTGCGCGACGCCAAGGAACTGGTCGACCTGAGCCGGCTGACCCGCAACAAGATGTCGGTCGTCAAGGACGGCCACGACGTCACCGAGGTGATCATCCAGGAAGGCGTGCCAACCAACGAACGGGTCAACGAAGCGGTGGCCGAACCGGTGGTCTATATGGTCGACCGTTATGTGGTCGGCGGCTTTTACCGCGTCCATGCCGAACGCGGCGTCGATGAGAACCTCAATGCGCCGGGTGCCAGCTTCGTGCCGCTGGCATTCGCCCGCTCGTCGCATCTGCCCCGGCCCGGAGAAAAGCCTGGTGCCAGCCCGCCGAACCGCTTCTATATGTACGGGGTGATCGCCCGCCTGGCGATGCTGGCGGCCAGTTACGAGCTCGAAGTCACCGACCCCGAAGCCGAGTCCTACTGATGAAGATCCGCCGGGCGCAATTGCTGCTGACAAGTAAATTGACGCACTGCACAATTTTTAGAGCAAAATGCGCGTTTTGGTGAATCCGGCCCAAACCGCCGGGAAGTTCTCGTGAGTTCTGCACAATCGGGGCGCAGCCCCTCTGCACTGGCCGGCATGACCGTCGGCGCCCTGGGCGTGGTCTATGGCGACATCGGCACCAGCCCGCTCTACGCGCTGAAGGAAGTTTTCCATGGCGGCCATGTGGCCCCCACGGCGGACAATATCCTCGGCGTGCTCTCGCTGCTGTTCTGGACCATGACGATCATCGTCTCGATCAAGTATGTGCTGCTGATCCTGCGCGCCGACAACCATGGCGAAGGCGGTCTGATCGCGATGCTGGCGCTGGCAACCAATGCGGTCAACGACAAACCGAAACTACGCGCCGTGCTGCTGCTGGTGGGACTGTTCGGCACAGCGATTTTCTATGGCGATGCAGTGATCACACCGGCCATGACGGTGCTGGGCGCAGTCGAAGGCATTGATGTCTATGCGCCCGAATATCACGACGTGATCGTGCCACTGACCTTGGTCGTACTGGCCGGACTGTTCGCGGTCCAGCGTTTCGGCACCGGCGGCATCGGCAAGGCCTTCGGGCCGGTGATGCTGGTCTGGTTTGCGGTGATTGCCGCACTCGGCCTGCCGCATATTCTCGAGAACCCGCATATCCTCATCGCCGTCAATCCGTACTATGCGTTTTCGTTCTGCATGGCGCATAAATTGGTCGCCTTCGTGGCGCTGGGCGCGGTCGTGCTGGTCGTCACCGGCGGCGAAGCGCTCTATGCCGATTTGGGTCATTTTGGCAAACAGCCGATCCGCATCGCCTGGTACGGCGTCGTCATGCCAGCCCTGGTGCTGAACTATTTCGGCCAGGGCGCGATGCTGCTCGAACATCCGGAAGCAATCGAGAACCCGTTCTTCAGGCTGGCGCCGGCCTGGGCCGAGATGCCCTTGTTTGCGCTCGCTACGATGGCCGCCGTGGTGGCCTCGCAAGCCTTGATTACCGCCGCCTTCTCGGTCACCAAGCAGGCGGTCCAACTGGGCATCCTGCCACGCATGCGAATCCTGCATACTTCGGTGCGCGACATCGGTCAGATCTATGTGCCCTTCGTCAACTGGGGTCTGTTTGTCTTCATCGTGCTGGCCGTCGTGCTGTTTGGCAGCAGCAGCAAATTGGCCGGCGCCTACGGCATCGCGGTGACGATCGACATGACGATCACGACAGTGATGACCTTCTTCGTGGTCCGCTACGGCTGGAAATACCCCTTGTGGCTGTGCCTTGCTGCGACCCTTTTCTTCTTCTGTATCGACGTCACCTTCCTGGCCTCGAACATGCTCAAGCTGATCGCCGGTGGCTGGTTCCCGCTGATGATCGGCATCGGCATGTTCACCTTGATGCTGACCTGGAAGCAGGGCCGCAGCCTGCTCAGCAACAAGCTGCGCGAAGATGCAATCGACTTGCCGAGTTTCCTCGAGGCCGTCTTCGCCCACCCGCCGGTGCGTGTGTCGGGCACGGCGGTGTTCCTGTCGGCCGAAGTCGGCGTGACGCCCAATGCCCTCTTGCACAACCTCAAGCACAACAAGGTGCTGCATGAGCAGAACCTGTTCGTCAACGTCAAGCACCATGAAGTGCCATGGGTCGGCTTCGACAAGCGCGTGCAGGTCGAGAGCCTGGGCCGCGACTGCTGGGCTGTCAGCCTGAATTTCGGCTTCAAGAACGAGCCCGATGTGCCCGAAGCCTTGAGCATGCTGGCGGCGCAGGGCGTCATCCTGGAAGAGATGGAAACCAGCTATTTCCTGTCGCGCGACATCGTCATCCCGACGATCGGCAGCGGCATGTCGATGTGGCGCGAAAAGCTTTTCGCCAGCATGCACCGCAATGCGGCCGCAGCGGCCGACTTCCTGCACCTGCCGACGAACCGCATCGTCGAGCTCGGCTCCAAAGTCGAAATCTGATCAGGCGGCTGCCAGCGCTTCGATCGGGTTGGCCAGTGACAATTCCTGGCTGTGGCAACCCTCGGCGCTGAGCCGCATCACCGTTCCCTGCGGCAGCAATTCCCAGCCTTCATGGTCGTCGACCAAGGGCTCGGAAGCCAGTACCAGACCGCCTGAAGCCTGCCTTTGCAGATACAGCGTCGGCGCCTTGGCATCGCTGGCAAAACGGAAGGCATGCATCTGCTGGCCGTCGGCCAGCACGGCCGCAAAACGCAGCGGCTGGGTGGCGCCGACCTTTGCCATCATCCCCAGCACCGATTCGAGCACCTGGCTGACCGCGTCGGCCGCCGTGGCGCCGCCGGCCATCAAGTCAATGATCATCAGGAACATCAGCTCTGAGTCGGTCGCCCCTTTGCGCTCGGCATACAAATGATCGGGCAGGCGCGCCTCCATCGTGCGGCGCAGCTGACCATAGCTGCCGACCTGGCCGTTGTGCATGAACAGATAGGGCCCGTAACGGAACGGATGGCAGTTCTGCCGCGCGATGCCGGTACCGGTGGCGGCACGCACATGGGCGAAGAAAAGTTTCGAGCGCACATTGGCGCACAAGGCCAGCAGGTTTTCATCCGACCAGGCCGGCATCACCTCACGGTAAACGCCCGGCGCCTGCCGATCGCCATACCAGCCGATGCCGAAACCATCGCCATTCGTCACCGCCTTGGCTTCATCGGCGCGCAGCGACTGGCGCACCAGCGAATGCTGCGGCTTGCACACCAGCTCGTCCAGAAATATCGCATCGCCCACATAGGCAAGAAATCGGCACATGGCAAGGCTTGGGTCAAGGGCCATGAAGCAAGGTGCCGGCAGACAAGTCGGACCCTGGCTTCGCCGCCAGATTGGCGGTTTTTTGGCTCTGCTGGCGGGCCTCGCCAGCGCTGCAATGGTAAGCGAAACGACGTCGACCCTCGCCAAAAATCTGTCACAAATCAATTCCCACGGGCCAAACAGGCAGGCTCGCGCGTTTAATGCAACACTTGTCCAAATTTGCTTCAAGGACTGAACTCGATGAAACTGCTGTTTGTTGCCGACCCGCTGGAGTCTTTCAAGACCTACAAGGACACGACTTTTTCGATGATGCGCGAAGCGGCGCGGCGCGGCCACCAGATCTGGGCTTGTGAGCCACAGGATCTGGTCTGGCGCCAAGGCAGCCGGGTGGTGGCGCGGGCCGCACGCGCGATCACATTGACCGGCGAGGCCGAAGCCTGGTTTACGGTGGCCACCACGGCCGAGCTCGCGCTGGCCGATGCCGATGCCGTCATCATGCGCAAGGATCCGCCTTTCGACAGCGAATATTTCTACGCCACCCATCTGCTGGGACAAGCCGAACGCGAAGGCGCAAGGGTCTTCAACAAGCCTTCAGCCTTGCGCGACCATCCGGAAAAACTCGCGTTGCTGGAGTTTCCGCAGTTCTGCCCGCCGACGCTGGTGACGCGCAACGAGGCCGCGGTGCGCGCCTTCCATGCCGAACATGGCGACATCATCCTCAAGCCGCTCGACGGCATGGGCGGCATGGGCATCTTCCGCGTCGGCCCCGACGGGCTGAACCTCGGCGCCATCGTCGAGACCCTCAACAAGGGCGGCGCCGAGACCATCATGGTGCAGCGCTACCTGCCCGAGATCAAGGCCGGCGACAAACGCGTGCTGGTGATCGGCGGCGAGGTCGTGCCCTTTTGCCTGGCGCGGATTCCACAGGGCAGCGAGATCCGCGGCAACCTGGCCGTTGGCGGCAAGGGCGTGGCTCAGCCGATCAGCCCGCGCGACCGCGAAATCGCCGAAGCGCTCGGGCCCTTGCTGGCCGCGCGTGGTCTGCTGCTGGTTGGGCTCGATGTGATCGGCGACTGCCTGACCGAAATCAACGTCACCAGCCCGACCTGTTTCCAGGAAATCACCGACCAGACCGGCTTCGACGTGCCGAAGATGTTCATCGACGCCCTCGAACGCGCCGCCTTGCAGGCCTGATCACGCAGCAGCGTTGCAAGGGGTAAACACCGACAAGAAAGTCCTGAAGACCTCTTGAATTGGTTATAACTTATAACCATAATCAGGCTTTTTTGAAGGTCTGCAGGACATCGATGACCAAGCCATCCATCCACTTTGAACGCTGCGGCGAGCAGCAGGAAATCGCCGTCATCCGGCTGACAAGGGCGGCCAAGCGCAATGCTTTGAACGATGGCTTGATCATGTCGCTGCGCGAATTGTTCGAGAAGATGCCCGCCGGCATCAGGGCTGCGGTCATTGCCGGCGAAGGTGAACATTTCTGCGCCGGACTGGATCTGAGCGAGTTGCAGGAACGCGATGCCGGCCAGGGCTTGATGCATTCGCGCATGTGGCATGCCGCGCTCGAAAGCCTGCAGTTCGGGCCGGTGCCGGTGGTCGCAGCGCTGCAGGGTGCGGTGGTCGGCGGCGGCCTCGAACTGGCCAGCGCCTGCCATATCCGGGTGGCTGACGAAACGACTTTCTACGCCCTGCCCGAAGGCTCGCGCGGTATCTTCGTTGGCGGTGGCGGATCGGTGCGGATTCCGCGCCTGATCGGTGTCGCAAGGATGACCGACATGATGCTGACCGGGCGGGTCTACAACGCGCAGGACGGCGAACGCATCGGCCTGGCGCAATACCTGGTGCCGCAAGGCAATGCCTTTGCCAAAGCGCTGGAGTTGGCCCAGCGGATCGCGCAGAACGCGCCGCTGACCAACTATGCGCTGACCCATGTGCTGCCGCGGATCGCCGATCAACCGGCCGATCAGGGCTTCATGACCGAAGCCATGATGGCCGCGATCGCCCAGAGCGCGCCCGAAGCCAAGCAGCGCGTGCGCGACTTCCTCGAGGGTCGCGCGGCGAAAGTTCAAAAAGCATAAAGCGTCAAAAGCGGCAAAAGTTCGCAGCGCAGCAGGAGACCAGGCATGACCCCGAAATACCGGCCGCTGAGCTTCGGCGTGAACCGCGTGCAATTGCGCCAAGGCGCGGCTGGCGTGCAGTATCTGCAGGCCGAGCAAGAGCTGCTCGACTATCCGCAGCGCATGACCGATCGCCTGCAGCATTGGGCGCAGGTCGCACCCGAACGAACTTTCATGGCGCGGCGCCAGAAGCTGTCTGACGGCAGCCTGGGCGACTGGCGTCATGTCAGCTATGCCCAGGCCTGGGCCAGCGCCCGCGGCATCGCCCAGGGCCTGATCAACCGCGGCCTGAGCGCTGAGCGCCCGGTCGTGATCCTGTCCGAAAACAGCCTCGAGCATGCCTTGCTGGCGCTCGGTTGCATGCTGGCCGGCGTGCCTTTCGTGCCGACTTCGCCCCCCTATTCGCTGGTCAGCCAGGACTTCGAGAAGCTGCGCCATGTGCTCGCCACCGTCCTGCCGGGCCTGGTCTTTGCTGCCGATGCAGAACGCTATGGCAAGGCGATTCTGGCCACCGTGGGCAGCGATGTCGAAGTGATGCTGAACTCAGGCCAGCTCGAGGGCCGCGCCAGCAGCACATTTGCCGAGCTGCTCACCACGGTGGCGACGCCTGCCGTCGAAGCGGCGATGCAGGCCACCGGCCCCGACACGATCGTCAAATTCCTCTTCACCAGTGGCTCGACCAAGCTGCCCAAGGCGGTGATCAACACGCAGCGCATGTGGTGCGCCAACCAGCAGCAAATGGCGCAGTCGATGCCGGTGCTGACGCAGGCGCCGCCGGTGCTGGTTGACTGGCTGCCCTGGAACCACACCTTCGGCGGCAATCACAATTTCGGCATGGTGGTGTTCCACGGCGGCACCCTGTACATCGACGATGGCAAGCCGACACCGGCCTTGATGGGCGAGACCTTGCGCAATCTGCGCGAGATCGCGCCGACGGTCTACTTCAATGTGCCGACCGGCTTCGAAGCGATTGCCCTGGCGATGCAAAACGACGCCGAGCTGAGAAAGCAGCTCTTGTCACGGGTGCAGATGTTCTTCTATGCCGGCGCCGCGCTGGCGCAACCGGTCTGGGACAGCCTGTTCGCCTCGGCCGAGCAGGAAATCGGCGAACGCATCGTCATGAGTACCGGCCTGGGCATGACCGAGTCCGGGCCGTTTGCAATCTTCGTCACCAGCCCTGCCGTCAAGGCCGGCGATCTCGGCGTACCGGCACCGGGCCTGGAACTCAAGCTGGTTGAAGTCGACGGCAAAACCGAAGTGCGCTACCGCGGCCCCAACATCACGCCCGGCTATTGGCGCGCGCCGCAGGAAACCGCCCGCCATTTCGACGCCGAGGGCTTCTTCTGCTCGGGCGATGCGGTCAAGTGGATCGATCCGGCCGACATCCACCAGGGTCTGAAGTTCGACGGCCGCATCGCCGAGGACTTCAAGCTCGCCACCGGCACCTTCGTCAGCGTCGGGCCGCTGCGCGCCAGGATCATCGGCGCCGGCGCTCCCTATATCCAGGACGTGGTGCTGACCGGCATCAATATGAAGGAAGTCGGCGCGATGGTGTTCCCGACCCAGGCTGTGCGTGCGCTGAGCGGCCTGGATGCCGGCGCGGCGATGAGCGAAGTGTTGGCAGCGGCGCCGGTGCTGGCGCATTTCCAGCAGCTGCTTGATGCGCTGGCCGCTCAGTCGACCGGCAGCGCCAGCCGGATTGCGCGTTTATGCCTGCTGGCCGAGCCGCCAACCCTGGACCGCGGCGAGATCACCGACAAGGGCTCGATCAACCAAGCCGCCGTGCTTGCGCACCGCGCCCAGCTGGTGCAGGCGCTGCATGACGGCAGGCTGCCATCGATTCTTTTCCCACATTCAAACTGAAAGTACAGCGACCCATGAGCAAAGGTTTTTTCTCGCAATTCGACGACATCTGGATGCTCGACGGTGTGCGCACGCCGCTGGTCGACTATTGCGGCGCGTTCGGCCATATCTCGCCGACCGATCTAGGCATCAAGGCTGCACGTGCGGCATTGGCGCGCGCCGGCGTGCCGGGTGAGCATATCGGTTCGGTGATTGCCGGCAATATGGCGCCCGGCGACTTCGAACAGTTCATGCTGCCGCGCCATATCGGCCTTTACGCCGGAGTGCCAGTCGAAGTGCCGGCGTTGATGGCGCAGCGCATCTGCGGTACCGGGTTCGAGCTGTTCCGCCAGGCGGGCGAGCAGATCCAGAGCGGCGCTTGCGAAGCCGTGCTGGTCGTCGGCAGCGAGAACATGACGCGCAATCCGATCGCTTCGTTCGAACATCGCAACGGCTTCAAGCTCGGTGCGCCGGTCGGTTTCAAGGACTTCCTGTGGGAAGCCCTGAAGGACTCGGCGGCCGGCATCAACATGATCCAGACGGCCGAAAACCTGGCCCGCAAATACGGCATTACGCGCCAACAGGTGGATGAATTTGCCAGCCATTCCTTTGCCAAAGCGCTGGCCGCGAAGGAATTCCATGCCGGTGAAATCGTGCCGGTGATCAGCGAAAAATTCCTGCTCGAAGGCTATCAGCCGCGTGGCATCAAGTTGCAGGGCAAGCTCACCGAAGTCACGCAAGACAGCCATGTGCGCGCCTCGCCGGTCGAGGTGCTGGCCAAGCTGCGTCCGGTCTATGAAGGTGGCGTCCAGACCGGTGGCAACAGCTCGGCCCTGGTCGATGCCGCTGCCGCTGCGGTGGTGTCGTCCGGTGCCTATGCCAAAGCGCAGGGCAAACAGGCTTTGGCGCGCGTGGTCGCTGCCGCTGTGGTCGGCGTGCCGCCGGAGATCATGGGCATCGGCCCGGCACCGGCGATCCGCCTGCTGCTGCAGCGCACCGGGCTCAGGCTGGAGCAGATCGGCTGCTTCGAAATCAATGAAGCGCAGGGCGCGCAGACTTTGTCGGTGGCACAGGAACTGGGGCTCGACCTGAAGCGCCTCAATGTCAACGGTGGCGCGATCGCGCTGGGCCATCCGCTGGCCGCTACCGGCTTGCGCCTGACGATCACGCTGGCGCGCGAGATGCAGCGCTCGGGCCTGCGCTACGGCATCGGCTCGGCCTGCATCGGCGGCGGCCAGGGCATCGCCTTGCTGCTTGAAAACCCGGCCGCGGCCTGAATGCGGGCTGCAGCGACGACAACTTCCAGAGCAACTACATGAAAATTCAAGCTCAATCAGCCATCGTCACCGGCGCGGGCTCGGGCCTGGGCGAGGCCACCGCCCGTGAACTCGCGCAACTCGGTGCCAGCGTCGCCCTGTTCGACCTGAATCTGGTCAGCGCCGCGCGCGTGGCGGCCGAAATCAATGCGCAAGGCGGCAAAGCCATTGCTTGCCAATGTGACGTCACCGACAGCCAAAGCCTGCAGGCGGCGATCGACCAGGCCGCGGCAGCCCTTGGGCCGGCGCGGATCCTGATGAGCATTGCCGGCATCGGCGCGGCCAAACGCATCATCGCCAGGGACGGCAGCCCGGCGCCGCTGGAAGACTTTGTCCGCGTCGTCAACGTCAACCTGATCGGCACCTACAACGCCGCCAGGCTGTTTGCCGCAGCCTGTGCCAAGCTCGATCCGATGGAAGATGGCGAGCGCGGCGTGATGGTCTTCACGGCTTCGGTCGCAGCCTTTGACGGCCAGGTCGGGCAGCAGGCCTATAGCGCCTCCAAGAGCGGGGTGGTCGGCATGACCTTGCCGATGGCACGCGACTTGGCCCAGCATGGCATCAGGGTCTGCAGCATCGCGCCTGGCCTGTTTGCCACGCCCTTGATGAAGACCCTGCCTGAAGGCATCCAGGCCTCGCTGGCGGCCAGCATCCCTTTCCCTGCAAGACTGGGCAAACCGGATGAGTTCGCACAACTGGCCTGCCATATCGTCACCAATACGCATTTGAACGGCGAGGTCATCCGACTGGATGGCGCGCTGCGCATGGCACCACGCTGAGCCGCCCATCATGCAAGAAGCCCCAAAAACCATCGTCTTCGAAGTCCAGGTCAGCTTCGGCGATTGCGACCCGGCCGGGATCGTTTTCTATCCGAATTTCTCCCGCTGGATGGATGCTTCATCGGTGAATTTCTTCATCCAATGCGGGCTGGCACCCTGGCGCGAACTGGTCAAGACCACCGGCATCATCGGCACGCCGCTGCTCGAAATCCACACCAAGTTCAAGCGCACTGCGACCTATGGCGAAACGCTGCAGATCCACACCTCGGTGCAGGAATGGCGCGACAAGGTCTTCGTGCACAAACATGTGGTGATGCGGGGTGACGAACTGCTCTGCGAAGGCAGCGAAACCCGCGTCTTTTGCGTGCGCGTGCCGGGTGAGCCCGACCGTATCAAAGCCATTCCCGTTCCCGAAGACATCAAGGCCATGTGCCGCTGAGCTGTTGAATTTCCCGTCCTACCCACCTAACCCATCAGGAGACAAACCATGAAAAATTGCAGAACCATTCTTGCCGCTGCCGTTGCGGTCCTGGCCTCACAGGCGGTCATCGCCGACATCACCATCGGCGTCAGTTTGCCGCTGAGCGGACCGGCTTCGGGCCTGGGTATTCCGATGAAGAACCAGATCGCGCTCTGGCCCCAGTCGATTGCCGGCGAAAAGCTCAAATTCATTGTGCTCGACGATGCCACCGACCCGACCAATGGCGTCAAGAATGCACGCCGCTTTACCACCGAAGACAAGGTCGACCTGATCGTCGGTTCGGCGGCAACGCCGGTCGGCATCGCGATGGCCGATGTGGCCTTCGAGTCCGAAACGCCGCAGCTATTGGCCACACCGGCCGGCCTGCCGCCGGGCAAGGATGCCTGGAGCTTCCGGCTGCCGCAGTCGAACTCGGTGATGTCTTTTGCCGTTGTCGAGCATATGAAGAAGCAGGGCGTCAAGACGGTCGGTTTTCTTGGCTACACCGATGCCTATGGCGAAGGCTGGCTGAAGGATTTCACCCCGATCGCCGAAAAAGCCGGCATCAAGGTGATCGCCGCCGAACGCTTTGCCCGCACCGACACCGGCGTCACCGGACAGGCGCTGAAACTGGTCGCGGCCAACCCTGATGCAATGCTGATCGTGGCCTCAGGCAGCGGCGCGGCGATGCCTGAGCTGGCCGTCATCGAGCGCGGCTTCAAAGGCAAGATCTACCAGACCCATGCCGCCGCCACACGCGACTTGATGCGCATCGGCGGCAAGAGTGTGGAAGGCACTTATGTCGTGTCGGGTCCGGTGATCGCGCCAGAACAACTGCCCGACAGCCACCCGTCGAAAAAGCTCGCCCTGGACTTCGCTCAGAGCTACGACAAGGCCTATGGTGTGGGCAGCCGCAACCAGTTTGCCGGCCATGCCTACGATGCCGTGGTGGCGATGGAAAAGGCCTTCCCGCTGGCCTTGAAGAAAGCCAAGCCCGGCACCAAGGAATTCCGTCTGGCGCTGCGCGATGCCTTCGAAACCATGGGCCGTACGGTGTTTGCCCATGGCGTGATGAACTGGACCAAGGACGACCATTGGGGCTATACGAATGAGACTGGCGTGATCGTCAAGGTCGTCAACGGCGACTGGAAGATGGAGTAATCCCGGCCCGCCTTGCCAGTCAAGGCGCTGTCATATCTTTCCAACAACGAGCCGGTACAGCGATGAATTTCCAGCCCCCTTTGGACGACATTCATTTCCTCGTCCACGAGGTTCTGAACGCGCCCGCCCAACTGCAGCCCCTGCCCGCTTTTGCTGACAGCGATGCCGGGCTGATGCGGCAGGTGGTCGACGAAGCGGGCAAGTTCGTCGCCAGCGTGATCGCGCCCTTGCAGCAGGTCGGCGACACCGTGGGTTGCCGCTGGGTCGACGGCGAGGTCATCACGCCGCCCGGCTTCAGGGACGCTTATCAGGCCTTCTGGCGCAATGGCTGGCCGGCGCTGGCCTGTGCGAACGAGGACGGTGGCCAGGGGCTACCGGTCTTGCTCGAAGCGGTCCTGTACGAGATGCTCAGCGGCGCCAACCATGGCTGGACGATGGCACCGGGCCTGCTGCATGGTGCTTACGATTGCCTCAAGCATCATGGCAGCCAAGCGCTGAAAGCTCAGTACCTGGAGAAGATCGCCAGCGGCGAATGGCTGGCCACGATGTGCATGACCGAAGCCCATGCCGGCAGCGACCTGGGGCTGCTGCGCACTCAGGCCATAGCCCAGCCAGACGGCAGCTACCGCGTCAGCGGCGCCAAGATCTTCATCTCGGGCGGCGAGCATGACCTGAGCGACAACATCGTGCATCTGGTGCTGGCACGCCTGCCCGATGCGCCGGCCGGGCCCAAAGGCCTGTCCTTGTTCCTGGTGCCCAAATGGCTGCCTGATGCCAGCCGCAATCAGGTGCTGTGCGACCGTATCGAAGAAAAAATGGGCCTGCATGGCAGCCCGACCTGCTCGATGCGTTTTGACGCGGCAAGCGGCTGGATCATCGGCTTGCCCGGCCAGGGCCTGAACGCGATGTTCGTGATGATGAACGCGGCCCGCCTGCATGTGGCCATGCAGGGCCTGGGCCTGCTCGAAGCGGCCTGGCAGAAAGCTTCGGCCTACTCGCAGGAGCGCCGCCAGATGCGCGCGCCCGGCGCCCGCAGCAGCCGCGAACCTGCCGATCTGATTGCCCTGCACCCGGCGATGCAACGCATCCTGCAGACCCAGCGCTGCTGGATCGACGGCGGCCGCTTACTGGCCTATCGCACCGCGATCGAACTCGATCTGGCCAGGCAGCATCCGGATCCGGAACGCCAGGTCAGCGCCCAGCGCTGGTGCGCCCTGATCACGCCGGTGCTGAAAGCCGCGCTGACCCAGCAGGCCTTCTATGGCGCCAGCGAATGCCTGCAGGTCTTCGGCGGCCATGGCTATATCCGCGAATGGGGTATCGAGCAAATCCTGCGCGATGCCCGGGTGACGATGATCTACGAAGGCACGAACGAGATCCAGGCGATCGACTTGCTGCTGCGCAAGGTCCTCCCCGATGGCGGCGCCGCGCTGGCTGGCATGCTGGAGGAACTCGAAACCGAACTGGATCCAGGCCGTGCTGCGGACCTCGCGGTTCGCCATCGTTTCGCCCAGCTCAAGCAATTGACCCAGGCCATCAGCGCCGCAACCAGCTCAGACCCGGCGCTGCCCTATCAGGCGGCCGACGATTACCTGAGATTGCTGGCGCTGGCCCTGCTTTCCTGGGCCTGGGCCCGCATCGAAGCTGCCGCCGGCGCCGACAACAAGCGCTGGCAAGCGCCGGCGGCGCTGCAGCAGCGGGTGCTGCCCGAATTCGACATGTGGATCAAGACCCTCACGGCGCAATGCAGCGCTGCGGGCAAGCGCAGTAGCGATGCGCCAAGCTGACCCCGCCTTGCCGCCCGCAGTCAGCCGGGTGGACAGCAGCTACCTGGAAAGCCTGCTGGGCTACAACGCCCGCCGCGCCGCCCTGGTCGTGATCGGTGATTTCATGCAGCGGATGGCCCCTTATGGCTTGCGTCCGGTCGATTTCTCGGTGCTCTCGCTGATCACGCACAACCCCGGCATCACGTCACGCCAGCTCTGCAAAGCCCTCGGCATGCAGGCACCCAACCTGGTCGGCATGCTCAATGCGATGGAAAAACGCTCGCTGATCAGCCGCCTGCCGCATCCCCGTGACGGCCGGGCGACGGGCTTGCACCCGACGCTCAGCGGTCAAACCATGATGCTGGACGCCGAAAAGACCGCGGCCGAGCATGAAGAAAATCTGCTGACCGGGCTCAGCGCCGCAGAGCGCCAAACCCTGCTGCAACTGCTGCAGAAGGTCTACAAATAAGCCGCCTTCAAGCGCTCTTCAAACGGCTGCGCCGCGACAACTCGATCTTGGCGATCGCGCTGCGGTGGACTTCATCCGGACCGTCGACCAGGCGCACCGTGCGCTGGTGCGCATAGGCCTCGGCGAGCCAGAAGTCACCGCTGACACCGGCCGCGCCATGGGCCTGGATGGCCCAGTCGACGACCTTGCAGCTGACATTGGGTGCCACCACCTTGATCATCGCGATCTCGGCCCTTGCCGCCTTGTTGCCTTCGCGGTCCATCTTGTAAGCCGCATGCAGGGTCAGCAGGCGCGCCTGATCGATCATGCAGCGCGATTCTGCGATGCGCT
>CANFIC010000011.1 GCA_947446685.1 Burkholderiales bacterium | reverse complement strand
GGTCATCGATGCTGCCGTCCGGGCTCACCACATCGTCATAGGTCGAACCGTTTTCGGTCAAGTAGATCTGTGCCGGCGCATAGTCGCGCTGAACCCGCTGCAGCAAGCTGACCATGCCCTGCGGCGCGACCTCCCAGCCGAACGCAGTGCGCTCGACATCGGGGGTCGAGACCACGGTTGTGGCGATCGGCCCATGTTCCTGCCCGTCGCCTGCCGCATCGCCGACCCGCTCCGGAAAGTAGTAATTGACGCCGAGAAAATCGCAGGGCGTGGCGATCAGCGCCAGGTCACTGTGATGCATATCGGGAGCATTGGCACCCAGCAAGGGCAGCACATCAGCCGGGTAACCGCGGCCGAACAAAGGATCCAGGAACCAGCGGTTGCGCATGCCGTCATGGCGCAAGGCCGCCGCGACATCGGCCGGGCTGTCGGTGGCCGCAACGATCGGGTGCAGGCTCAGGGTGATACCGGCCTGGGCTTCGGGCACATTGCGGCGGATGACCGGCAGCGCCATGCCATGCGAAAGCAGCAGATGGTGGCAGACCTGCAGGGCCGTCTTGTAACTGTTCAAGCCCGGCGCATGGCCACCGCCATGGTTGCCCAGAAAAGCGGTGCACCAGGGCTCGTTGTGGGTGATCCAATGCTTGACGCGGTCGCCCAGCGATCTCGTCACCACATCGGTGTATTCGACAAAGGCATCGACGGTGTCACGGCTGGCCCAGCCGCCCTGCTCCTGCAAAGCCTGCGGCAGGTCCCAGTGGTACAGCGTCGCCCAGGGCTGCAGCCCGCGCTCGAGCATGCCGTCGACCAGGCGCGAATAGAAATCCAGGCCTTTTTGATTGATCGCGCCGCGGCCGCTCGGCAGGATGCGCGGCCAGGCGATCGAGAAGCGGTAGGCATTGACGCCGAGGCTTTGCGCCAGATCGAGGTCTTCGGGCCAGCGGTGGTAATGGTCGCAGGCGACTGCGCCGCTGCTGCCATCGCGGATATGGCCAGGCGTGGCGCAAAAGCGATCCCAGATCGATTCGCCGCGGCCATCCTCGAAGGCAGCACCTTCGATCTGGTAGGAGGAGGTTGAGCAGCCCCAGCGGAAATCGGCGGGAAATTGGCTGCGGCTGATGGCGGGCAAGTGGCTGGCTGTCATGGGCTGATGGGGAATGAATTGCAGGGCAAAGCGTCGGCGTCGCGAGCGGCGCCGGCGGCGATACGGATATTGGCAAAAGCGGCGATGAAAGGCCCGGTCGTGGTGATGCGCCAAGGCACTTCGACCTGGTTCAACAAGACGCCGCGCGCCGCAAAACAGGCCAGCGCAATCTTGATGGTGCGCGGCGGCTGCGAAGCCATGCGCTTGAACAGATCGGTGAGGTCGAGCGAGCCCTGGCAAGAACTGCCGCAGATCATCGTCAGCGTCACCGGGGCCTGTGGCGGCTGCTCGACCCGACTGTCGAACAATAGCGCGGCCTCAGGGAAGGCGCTCAGATCGGTTTTTTGCAAGCCCCAGGCCGAAAACCTTGCCGGGCCCGACCAGGCGATTCGTTTGGCGTCCTGCTGGGTATGGATCTGAACCGTCGACACCTCGATGTCCGGCGCGCCTTGGGCCGGCAGGGCCAGGCGCTGATTCGGATCGTCCGGAATCGATCGCCCCTGCCAGCGGCCCACCGCGCTGCCGACTTCGAAGGTATAGGGCGGTACCGCCGCTTGCCTGAAGATCTGTATCTCGTTGCGCGCGCCACAGCCGCCCGACGGTATGTGCTCGGCAAGGCGGCCCACTTCGCCAGCCGCGCCATAAGCCAGGCCATAACCAGCAGCAAACAAGGGCGTGCCGCCAGCGCAGGCGGCCTGCGGCCAGGGAAAGGGCAGGCGACCGCTGAAGTCAGCCCCGGCGGGGCTGGCGAACAGCAGATCGGCCACGCCGCCGCCCTCAGTGCCGGGCAACCAGGCCATCACAAAGGCATCGGAACGGTTCAGCAAATCATTGGTGTAAAGCGGCCGGCCCGCGACGAAAACCGTGATCACCTTCGGGCCCTTGCCCGACACCGCGTCGAGCAGCGCCAGGTCTTGCGGATAGCGGCTCGAATGGCGCAAGGTGCCCGAGGCTGGAATATCGCCATTGCCCTCGGCATATGGCGTCTCGCCGATCACGGCAATCACCGCGTCGAAAGCCTTGAGGTCGACGCCGGCGGCGCTCTTGCTGAAGCTGACTTGACCCTCGCCCGCAGCCGCACGAACGGCGGACAGGATCGTCTGGCCAGCCGGGAAATCGCTGTTCTTGTTGTCGTTGCCCTGCCAGGTCCGCGACCAGCCGCCACTCTGATTTTCAAGGCTGTCGGCGCTGTTGCCGACCACCAGCAAACGCTGGCCGGCGCGCAGCGGCAGCGCCTGCTGCTGGTTCTTCAGCAGCACCAGCGATTGGCGCACCGCACGGCGCGCCAGCGCCCGATCCTGCAGCGCATCGGCCCGGCCGGCCCAGGCATTCTTGCCCGGCGACTGCTCGAACAGCCCGGCGCGCAGCTTGACGCGCAGGATACGGCTGACCGCATCGTCGATGCGCGCAATCGGGATTTCTCCGCGCTCGACCTGCAACATCGTGTTCTTGATGAAGGCGCGCCATTCCTCGGGCACCATCACCATGTCGATGCCGGCATTGATCGCCTGGGCGCAGCTGGCATTGCTGCAGCCAGGAATCTGGCCGATGCCGTTCCAGTCGGAGACGACGAAGCCGTCGAAACCGATCGCTGTCTTCAGCACATCGGTCAGCAGCGCGCGGCTGCCATGCATCTTGCCGTAATTGACGCCCTGTTTGACATCGTTCCAGCTATTGAACGAAGCCATCACCGTCTGGGCGCCGGCGCCAATCGCGCCGACATAGCCCTGCAGATGGATGGCTATCATCTGCTCGCGGCTGGCCAGCGTGACGCCCTGGTCGCGGCCCTGGTCGGTGCCGCCATCGCCCAAAAAATGCTTGGCCGTGGCGACGACATTGGCGTCATCCTTGAACTGCCCTTGCAGGCCGCGCACATAGGCGGCGCCGAGCCGCGCCACCAGCGCCGGATCGGCGGAATAGCTCTCGTAGCTGCGGCCCCAGTTCATGTCCTGGGCGACCGCCAGCGTCGGCGCAAAAACCCATTGGATGCCGGTGGCCCGAACCGCTTTGGCCGTGGCCGCGCCGATCGCCTCGACCAGCTTGGCATCGGCGGTCGCGCCAAGGCCGATATTGTGCGGAAAGAGCGTGGCGCCGCGCACATTGTTGTGGCCATGGACCGCGTCGGTGCCCCAGATCAGCGGCAGCTTGACGGCCGCATCGGTGGCCATCGATGCAGCCCAATAAGCATCGGCGAGCTGCAACCAATCGCTGGCTGAAGCCTGCTTGTCATTGCCTGGCCAGGAACCGCCGCCGTTGAGCACCGAGCCGATATAGAAGCGCTTGACCTCATCCGGCGTAATGAACTTGATCTCGGGCTGGGTCATCTGCCCAATCTTCTGCGCCAGCGTCATTTGCGCCACGATGGCGGCAATGCGGGATTCCTGCGCCGGATCCTGGCGGATCGCGCTGTGGATCTGCGGCCAATCTGCCGGGCTTTGCGTCGCACCATGGGCGCCGGCAACAAACAGCAGGGCCATGCAAGCTCCGGCCACAACCCGCAGGGCAGACCGCTCGGTGCCAAAACAGCGAAGAAATTCAGAAAAATGCATTCCGGCTTGGCATTGAGGTTGAAGGTCACTGAGTACAGATCTTGGGATGCTCTGCATAACCCCTCACGGCTTGTGCTAGCGCGGCCTCGGGCGGTCTGCGGCGTTGCATTTCTTGCCAATAGCACGCGCTATTGGCCGCAAAATGCGCCTTGCATCCCATCCCGATCCGCACTGCACACACTCGCGTTGAGTTATGCAGAGCATCCCTTGGGCTGCACCCGGAATATTACGAGGATTTTTACCATTCGAAAATTACTTTTTTATATATTCGTTATAAACCGCAATCGGCACGATCCCGGTCCAGCCACAAAAATCCGGCCGGGACGAACTGCCTTTTTCCAGAAAATCCGGGGCATAATTTTCCCAAAATGTCCCGGTCTGCTTGTAGACCTCGGCAACTGCCCAATAATATTGCTTTGCAAGCTGATCGGCAATCTTGGTCTTTTGATACTTGGCCAAGCCCTTCAGTATCATATAATTGGTTGGCGCCCAGACACTGCCTTTCCAATACTCGCCCTTTGGAGAAAATCCCTTTTCATTTGCCGGCGTGGTCGCTACCGGTATTTTTCGCCAAAATTCCTCTGGATCCGTCAGGTGCGCCAAGAATTTATCCACCTTTGCTGGCGGAACAATTTCGGCAAGCAACACCCAAAACATTCCAATATGCTTTCTTCTGATTTGCTTTGAATAACCCAGATCATAATAAAAACCATCGTCTTCATTCCAGCATAATTTGTTGATGGCGTTCTTTGTTTCCTGATAGAACACAGCATACTTTTCAACCTCATTGGGTTGGTTGGTGATGCCGGCAATTTCCATCATGTTTTTTGCAAACAGCGCCATCTGCGCCGACGTATCAACCAATCTTCCCTGTTTATTCCATTTGCTGCTGGTCCAGTTATAGTCAAATAATTCTGGATATAGATTTTTCAGAGGTATTCCCTGGTGATCGTCTTGCCAACCTTCTGGAAAACGGTCGATATTATCCATCCCAGTCGCCAAGCCATCGCCAAAGAAGAGCTGGTCGTCACCACGACAAGTCTTTACCCAGTAATCGAAATGTTTGAACAGATATGGAAAGACCTTTGTCAGTCTGGCTTTATCATGGTGGATTGAATACAGCTCCAGCTCTGCAAATGCCAACAGCGGCGGATTCATGCTGACCGGATGCTCTTTTGGCCAAAACGGCTTGCCGTCGCTCGTGTATTCACGACAGATGGAACCATCACTATCCATCAAATTATAAAAGTTATCCAATGCATTGATGATCGGCAGCTCATCCTGATGGTATTTTGCATAACAAGCAATGAAGCAGGTATCCCAGTAAAAAATATTACTGCTGAAGGCTGCATCTACATAAGCTTGCTTGAACACCGGGTCGTCAACTCCTCCCCTGATTTTACTTTTCGCAAGAGCGATCGCTTTTTCGTACATTTCCCTTTGCAGCGATTCTAGAACATCATAGTTCTGGCTATCAGCTTGCAAAAATTGCCACTTTGAATAATTCAAGGCAGCCAACCCTGCAGCAGCGATTGCAGTTGTCCCGATAAACCCTCTTTTTGAGAATTTCATTAGCAATCCCTCTACTCGGAAGATTCCATCATTGTCCCGCGCGTCCACTCGCATCACACAGCCAGACACCATCACCGGTTGCAATCTGGGGCCGTGAAACTATTGCTGTAGGAAAGGCCCTGGCCAGAAATGGAAACACCCCTTGCTGCCTGCGGCCGCAAGGGGTGTCGGCAAGGCAATAATTACATCTTGTAACCGATGCCGAACAGCACTTGACGCCCGAACTTGTTGTACTCGGCAGGGGCGATTGCATCACCCAGGCCATTACCCAGCTTGGTCGCATAAGGCGAATCAGTCAGGTTGTTGATTTGCAGCAGCAGCGACAAGCCCTTGTAAGCACCTTGCTGGAACTCATAGGAGACTTGCGCGTCGACTTGGCGATCGGCCAGGATTTCGGTGAATTCACGCGCATTGTGCAAGCCATTGATTTCGCCGCGGAAGGCCGAACGATAGCGCTCGCTGATCCGGGTGGAGAACCCGTTCTTCTCGTAATAAGCGGTCAGGTTGGCCGTGACACCCGACAAGCCCGGCAGCTTTTCCGAGGTTCCTGGTCCATTGGGATGGACGTTGCTCTCGGTATAGGTCGCACTTGCTGAAACTCCAAAACCGCTGAGCGCCGGCACCCAACGAGCGGCATCCATCGAACTGCTCAGCTCGACCCCGCGGACATAGCCGCCATTGCCATTGGCCGGTGTGGAGTACAAGCCCAGCGGATTGACTGGGGTTGTCAGCGCAGGGTTGCTGGTGTTCGGGAATGCGCTGAAGTTGGTCTCGATCTGCTTGGTGTAGATATAGCTTTCGAGATTCTTGTAAAAGACCGCTGCCGCCACATAACTGCGCTTGCCCAGGTATTTCTCGAAGGACAGGTCAAACGAAGTTGCACGCCAGGGCTGCAGCTCAGGGTTACCGCCGCTACCACCCCAGGACGTCACGCCAGTCGTTGCCTTGGTGATATTGACGTCAGCACCGGCCTTCATGTCATCCATGCGGCCGCGTGCCATCGTCTTGGCCAAACCCAGCCGAACATAACGGTCGTCGCTGAGTTCGAAGTTCAGGTTCAAGTTCGGCAACACATCGTTGTAGGAACTGCCGCGAGTCACTTCCGAGAAAGCCCCGCTGAGCTTGGACCAGCCATGCGAGCTCTGATCGGTATGGATCGCTTGCAAGCCGACATTGCCGCGCACAGGCACCGAGCCGAGCTTGGTGTCGATGCCGACCTTGGCAAAGGCCGTGGTGACCTTTTCGCTGACTTCGTAATTGCGGTTGATGATCTGGTCAGCCGCCTGCGCTTTCAAGGTGTAGAGCGAGTTCAAGGCGCCCATCACGTCATAGGACAGCACACCGGGAATGCCAGCGAAACCCAGCGAGGTGGTGGGCTGTTGCAGACCGGCGGGCACTGCGATCGCCGTGCGGCCGTTCTTCAAATCAGCCGCCAGCTCATTCATCTGGCGATCTTTCTGGCGCGTCTCGTAATTGACACCGAAATCGACCGAGCTGAAGAACCCATCAAGATCCTTCTTCGCGTCAAGGCGCAAGGCCTTGATCGTGTCCTTGATCTGCGGCATTTTCCACAGGCCATCATGGCCCCAACCTGCCGGGTCGCTCAGCAAGACTTTGCTGGCGTCGGAATAGCTGTTGCTAGGCGCCAGGCTGGGATAGCCCGAGCCGGTCGGCACGGTCATGTCAAAAGCGGTCAGCGTCTTGCCGATACCTGCGTAGGTCTCGATGACATTTTCCTTGCGCGAAGCGCTGGAGTAGCTCAGGTCGGCCACGCCGGTCCAACCACCAGCCAGCTTGGCTTCGGTATTCCAGCCCAGCGATTTGAGCTCGTCGTCACGGGTGTTGAGGTCGTTGCGAACCACCATATTCGACACACCGGCCACTGTCGCCGAAGTGACCAGGCTGGTCGAGCCGCCGACTGGCGTGGTCACGACTTTGGTGAACGTAGCGCCTGAAGTAGGGCCACCCCAACCGTCACCGATGCTGCCCATCAGGCCACGCATCGTTTCTTCTTTCTTGAACTTCGAGTAGTACAGATCCAGCGTGCTGTGCAGATCCTTGCTCGGCTTGTACTCGAACACGCCCATCAGGCCATCGCGGGACTGCTTGCGCGAGATGGCGGTGGCTTCAAAACCGTTCAAGGTAGTGGCTGTCGAGGGCAGCCCGACCATCGGGCCGCAACCCCAGTCGGCGATATGGGCCAGGCAATCAGGATTTTCCTTGCCGAAACCCCAGGCCTTGTAATGCAGCTCCTGGCCAGGTGAATCGAGGTGCGCAAAACCCAAAGCGATACCGACTGTGCGATCAGCGAACTGGTCGACATAGGAAGCGCTGAAGCGCTTGCCGTTGCTGTCGGTATTGGAATTGACAGACCCGTTGGAATTGGATTCCAGGCGAGCGTTCAGCGCCACCTTGCGGCCATCAACTGAGAGCGGACGCAAGGTCCGCATGTCGATGGTGCCCGACAGGCCCTGACCCACCAGAGATGCGTCGCCGGTCTTGTAGACGACGGCCGAATTGATCAGCTCGGACGGGAATTGATCGAACTCGACCGAGCGGTTATCACCGGTGGTGACCTGCGAACGGCCATTCAGCAAGGTCCCGGCAAAGTCCGGCGACAAGCCGCGGATCTGGATCACCTGGGCGCGGCCGGCCACCCGCTGTCCCGCCAGGCCTGGCAGACGAGCCAGCGACTCGGCAATGCTGACGTCAGGCAACTTGCCGATGTCCTCGGCCGAAATCGCCTCGACGATCGAATCAGAATTGCGCTTGGTTGCAATCGATGTCTCAATGCCGCGCGCAATGCCCGAGACAGACACCGTCTCCAGCACATTGGCTGCTTGCTGAGCCTGGGCAGCGCCGGCTGCGAACAAGAGCAAGGCGCAAGCGGCTGCGATCGGATTGATCTGAAGCGCCTGATGGCGACGGGCTGGTTTGCGCAGCTTGATGGAACTATTCATTGGGTGTCTCCTGTGACTCGCGAGGCGAGTCTCTTGCGTTGTGGCTCGGACAGTACACTGGGCCGCCAGACGGCATCAGCAAGCGTCAGGCGTATTCTTAACGAATATTGAACATTATTAATTTATCGTTAACCCTTGGGTTGCAAAATTGCGACGGCGGGGTTCAACAAGGTGAATGCAGCGATGAACCTACTTCTGGCTGAAGACGACGCGATCCTTGCCGATGCCTTGACGGCTCAATTACGGCTGGCCGGTTTCGAAGTCGAACATGCGGCAAACGGCGCTGTGGCCGAATATCTGCTGCTCAAGCAACCGTTCGACATTGCCATCCTCGATCTGGGGCTGCCGATGATCGATGGCCTGACGGTGCTGAAGCGCTTGCGCGAAGCCAAACGCAAGCTGCCGGTGCTGGTACTGACGGCGCTGGACAGCCTTGATGACCGGGTGGCCGGACTGAATGCCGGTGCCGATGACTATCTGACCAAGCCCTTTGATTTTCCTGAGCTCGAGGCCAGGCTCTATGCCTTGTTGCGGCGCGGCCCGCCGGTCTCTGGCGGGATTGCGTTCGGCGCGCTGGTTTTCGACCGCGACGCGCACCGTGCTACTTTGCGCGGTGAAGCGCTCGAGCTCAGTCCGCGCGAATGGGACTTGCTGGACTTGTTGCTGATGCAACTCGCAAGAGTGGTCACCAAGGAACAGATCAGCCAGACCTGGGCCCAGGACCGCGGCGAGAACAACGGCGCCGGGTCGATCGAGGTCTATATCCACCGCTTGCGGCGCAAACTCGAAGGCTCAGGCCTGTCGATCCGCACGGTGCGCGGCCTGGGCTATCTGCTCGAAACCGGCACAATGGACACCTGAACTTCGCCGCCAGTCCAGCGGCCTCAAGGTTTGTGCCCATAGCCAGGCCCTGCATCCGGCTTTAAGATATTAATAATAAATTAATATTCAAGCCGAACCCTCCATGTCAGCCAGCCGCTTGACCCAGGAATTGCCAAGATGACAGCCCCCGGCGAGCTGTCGCGCCGCGCCGTCATGGGCGCTGGCTTGCTGGCTGGCGCTGGCGTGCAGGCCGCCGCCAGCAAGCAATTGACGGTGGCGGCCTTCCCGCTGGTCGACAAGATCGTCGAGGCGGCGATCCCGCATTGGCGCCGCTTGCACCCCGAAGTCGAAATCAAGGTGGTCAGCCGCCCCTACAGCGACCATCACACGGCGATGACAACGGCCTTGTCGACAGCGGTCTACCTGCCCGACGTGATGGCGCTGGAGGTTGGCTATGTCGGCCGCTTCGCCCATGGCGCGGGCCTCGACGATCTGGCAAAAGCCCCTTACAACATCGGCGCCATGCGCCAGCGCTATGCCGGCTTCGCCTATGACCAGGCGACCAATCGCAGCGGCGCGGTGGTCGCAGCACCGGCCGACATCGGCCCGGGCACGATGCTGTACCGGGCCGACATCCTGAGCAAAGCGGGGGTCAGCGTCGAGCAGCTGACGCGCAGCTGGGACAGCTATATCGAAGCCGGCATCGAGATCAAGCGCCGCACCGGCGCCTACCTGATCGCCAATGTCCAGGAGATCAAGGACATCCTGCTGCGCACCGGCATCCAGCCTGGCCAAGGCCTTTACTTCGACCAGGATTCGCGCGTGCTGGTGACCTCGCCGCGCTTCGTGCGCGCCTTTGAAATCGCCCGCAAAGTACGTCAGAACCAGCTCGATGCACGCGTCGGTGCCTGGTCGAACGACTGGGCCGAAGGCCTCAAGCGCGGCCATCTGGCGACCGAACTGGGTGGTGCCTGGCTGGTCGGCCAACTCAACAACTGGGTCGCGCCAGCCACCCGCGGCCTGTGGCGTGCGGCCCAACTGCCCGAGAACGCCTTCGCTGCCTATGGCGGCAGTTTCTACGCGATTCCGCGCCATTCGGCAGCGGCGAACAAGGGCCTGGCCTGGGAGTTCATCCGGATGATGACGCTCGACCGCGAACTGCAGTTCGCCGCTTTCAAGGCCCAGGATTCCTTCCCGGCGCTGGTTGAGACCTATGACGATCCGTTCTTTGAGGAGGGCCTGCCCTTCCTCGGCGGGCAGAAGGCGCGCCTGATCTGGCGCGAAGCGGCGCGCCGCATCACTGCCGTGCAGGTGCACAAGCAGAACAATTTCGCCGATGAAGTGATCAGCGCCGAACTCGACCATGTGCTCGATGAGGGCAAGGGCATCGAGCAGGCGCTGGCCGATGCCGGCCGCCTGATCGCACGCCGCGCCCACCGCTGACCATGCAGATGCCGAGACTTTCGCCCCGCTGGGCCCCTTATCTGTTCATCAGCCCATTCCTGGCCCTGTTCGCCTTGTTCGGCGTCTTCCCGCTGCTGTTCTCGCTCTATCTGGCCTTCCAGTCCTGGGAGCCGACCAGCGGCCTGGGCGCGATGCAATATGTCGGGCTGGAGAACTTCTACTTCGCCATTGGCGACGCCTGGTTCTGGAAATCGCTGGGCAATACGCTCTGGTTGGCGCTGGCCTCCGGGCTGCCCCAGCATCTGGTGGCAATTCCGCTGGCGGTGTTCATCCACCAGTCGTTCACGCGCAGCCGGGATTTCATGATCGGCGCCTATTTCCTGCCCTACATCACCTCCAGTGTGGCGATCGCGATCATGTTCAGCTCGCTGTTCTCGCGCGACTATGGTCTGGTCAATCTGGGCCTCGACAGCTTGTTCGGCATGGCGCCGATCGACTGGCTGAACAAGCCCGGCACGATCAAGCCGGCGATCGCCCTGATCGTTTTCTGGCGTTACCTCGGCTTCAATCTGGTGCTCTATATGGCGGCGCTGCAGACGATTCCGAAAGACCTTTACGAGGCCGCCGAGATGGACGGCGCCGGCCGCTGGCAGCAGTTCTGGCGTATCACGCTGCCGAGCCTGAAACCGATGATCTATTTCGGCGTGATGCTCAGCGTCATCGGCGGGCTGCAGTTGTTCGAAGAGCCCTTCATCCTGACCAATGGCAAGGGCGGCCCCGACCAATCGGCGATGACCTCGGCGGTCTACCTGTACCGCATGGCCTTTGACTTCAACGACTTCGGCGGCTCGAGCGCGATGAGCTGGATCTTGTTCCTGATCGTGGCGATGCTGACCTGGTTGACCAACCGCGCCTTCAGCGCCAGGAGGTCAGCGGCATGAAGGCTTCAATGAAAACCTGGCCGGCTTATCTGCTGGTCGGCTGCGGGGCCTTGCTGATGCTGGCGCCTTTTTACTTCATGTTCGTGTTCGCCACCCACACGCGCACCGAAATTTTCAGCCAGCCGCTGCCGCTGTTCTTCAGCAATTCGTTTCAGGCCAATCTGGAGATCCTCAACGCCAGGCTGCCTTTTTGGCGCAATGTCGGCTGGAGCGTCTATGTGGCGATCGCCTCGACGCTGCTGACGCTTTTCTTCTGCTCGCTGGCCGGCTATGCCTTCGCGATGTTCGAGTTCCGCCACAAGCAGACGCTGTTCGGCCTGGTGATGGCAACCATGCTGCTGCCTTCCTTCATGAGCATGATCCCGAGCTTCATGATCATGGATGCGCTGGGCTGGATCGACCAGCATCGGGCGCTCTATATTCCCGGCGCCGCCAGCGCTTTCGGCATTTTCCTGATGCGGCAATTCGCCCTCAGCGCGATTCCCCCCGAATTGCTCGAAGCCGCGCGGATGGATGGTTGCGGCGAGTTCAGCATTTACTGGCGCATCGTGCTGCCCCTGCTGAAACCGGCCCTGGGCACCTTGGGGCTGATCACCTTCATCAGTTCCTGGAACAACTTCATCGGTCCGCTGATCGTGATGCGCAGCGCCGATTCCTTCACCTTGCCGCTGGCCCTGCGCAGCATCCAGAGCCCCGAAAACACCGAATGGGGCGCGCTGATGGCAGGCTCGGCCATCGCCACGGTGCCGCTGCTGGTGTTGTTCTTCATCTTCTCGCGCCAATTGATTGCCGGGCTCACCGCCGGCGCCGTCAAATAGCCGCCGCGCCGACCTACCCTTGCCTGATTGACCCCATGACGATTGCCGTTACCGCCGTTTCGCTGCTGCACCACCGCTTCCCGGCCGACTTCTGCTGGGGCGTGGCCACCAGTGCTTTCCAGATCGAAGGCGCTGCCGCCGCCGATGGCAAGGGCGCCTCGATCTGGGACCAGTTCTGCCAGCTTGCGGGCGCCATCAAGGATGGCAGCAATGGCGACATTGCCTGCGACCATTACCACCGGCTCGAGTCCGATCTCGACCTGATCGCCTCGCTGGGTGTCGACGCCTACCGCTTCTCGGTCTGCTGGCCGCGGGTTCAGCCGCTGGGCGCCGGGGCCTGGAATCCGGCCGGGCTGGACTTTTACGAACGCCTGGTCGACGGTTTGCTGGCGCGCGGCATCCAGCCCTGGCTGACGCTGAACCATTGGGATCTGCCACAAGCGCTGCAGGAGCAGGGCGGCTGGGCCGCGCGCGCCACCGTGCATCGCTTCGTCGACTATGCCCGCGGCATCAACCAGCGCCTGGGCGATCGCCTGACCGGCATCACCACCCATAACGAGCCCTGGGTGATGGCGGTGCTGGGCCATCAACTGGGCATCTTTGCCCCCGGCATCAAAAGCCGTGCGGTCGCCGCCCAGGTCTCGCACCATCTGCTGCTCAGCCATGGCTTGGCGCTGCAAGCGCTGCGCGCCGATGGGTGCAAAGCCAAACTGGGAATCGTGCTGAACATGTCGCCGGCAATGCCGGCCACCGACAGCGCCGCCGATCTGGCGCTGGCACAGATGCACGATGCGCGCGACCTGCGCTGGTATACCGACCCGCTTTTCAACGCCGCCTACCCAGCGGAAGTGCTGGCCGAACTGGGGCCCGATGCGCCGCAGATCGAAGCCGGCGACATGGCCCATATCGCCACGCCGATGGATTACCTCGGCATCAATTACTACACCCGTCATGTTGCCAGCGCCGGCCAGCCTTTCGATGCCAAGGCGCTGGGTCTGCCGGTCACTGATATGGATTGGGAGATCTACCCGCAAGGGCTGACCGAATTGCTGCTGAGGCTGCACCGCAGCCATGTCTTGCCGCCGCTCTACATCACCGAAAACGGCGGCGCCTTCAAGGACCCGCTGAGCGATGGCCAGGTGCATGACGCCGACCGCAAGGACTATCTGCAGACCCATATCGCCGCTGTCGCCGACGCGCTCGACCAGGGTGTGCCGATGGCCGGCTATATGGTCTGGAGCCTGATGGACAACTTCGAATGGGCCAGCGGCTATGAGAAGCGCTTCGGCCTGGTCCATGTCGACTACGCCACGCAGCAACGCAGGCTCAAAGACAGCGCGCATTGGTATCGGGAATTTCTGCAGCGCTGTCACGCTGCTGACCACAGGGCGAGGGTTTGATATGGGACAGGTGAGCCTGCGCGGCATCCACAAGAGTTTCGGTGCGGTCGACGTGATCCAGGGCGTTGACCTGGAGATCGAGGACGGCGAGTTCATCGTCTTCGTTGGGCCATCGGGCTGCGGCAAGTCGACGCTGCTGCGCATGATCGCCGGGCTGGAAAGCATCGACCGCGGGGAATTGCTGATCGACGGCCAGCGCGCCAATGAGCTGCGCCCGGCAGACCGCGGCGCGGCGATGGTGTTCCAGAGCTATGCCCTCTACCCGCATATGACGGTGGCCGAAAACATGGGTTTCGCGCTGCACATGGCCGGGGTTTCAAAGCGCGAGCGCGAGCAACAAGTCGGCCGCACCGCCGAGGCGCTGCGCATCACCGAGCTGCTCAGCCGCTTCCCCAAGGAACTTTCGGGCGGCCAGCGCCAGCGGGTCGCGATCGGCCGCGCCATCGTTCGCAAGCCCAAGGTCTTCCTGTTTGACGAGCCGCTGTCCAACCTCGATGCGGCCTTGCGGGTGGAGATGCGGATCGAGCTCTCGCGCCTGCACCAGGAGCTGGGCACGACGATGATCTATGTGACCCATGATCAGGTTGAAGCGATGACCTTGGGCGACCGCATCGCCGTCTTCCATCAGGGTCGCATCGAGCAGCAAGGCGCACCGATGGCCTTGTACAGCCGCCCGGCGACCAAGTTTGTCGCGGCATTTCTGGGCGCGCCGCGGATCAACCTGATCGATCGCCCCGCAGCGGACGCCAGCGCGGCGCAACTGGCCTTGTGGGCCGCGCTGAGCTCATCAATCGCCCCACAAGCATGCTGCGCCGGCTTGCGCGCCGAGCAGTTGCAGGTATTGACCGCGCTTGACTCGACGGCGGTGCCGGCAACCCTGGTGCTGGCCGAGCATCTGGGCGATGCGTCGATCCTGCACCTGAAACTGGAAGGACAAGATGGACTGCTCAATGCCAAGGTGAGCAGCGAGCTGAGCCATCTGCAAGCCGGCCAGACCCTTTGGCTGCGGCCGCTGGCTGGCCAGGCCATCGGTTTCGATGCTGCAGGTTGTCTGCTGAGCTGACATTGGCCGGCAAAGCAATTTCAAAAGGAAACAAGATGGATTTTTCTCTCAGCCGCCGCCTGCTCTGCGGCTTGGCCCTGCTGGCCTGCGCGGCCACCCCTGCAGCGCCGGCGCCGCTCACCTTGCCGGCCGGCTACAAGCTGGTCTGGGCCGATGAATTCACGCAGGATGGCCTGCCCGACCCGGCGAAATGGCTGCATGACAAGTCGCGCAACAAGGACGGCTGGTACAACAACGAGCAGCAGTATTACGCCGGCCCGCGGGCTGAAAATGCCCGGGCAAGCCAGGGCAAATTGCTGATCACTGCAACCCGCGAGGACTTGAAGAACGAACCCGACTGGGGCGGTCAGCATTACAGCTCGGCCCGCCTGATCACAAGGGGCAAGGGCGACTGGACCTATGGATTTTTCGAGATCCGCGCCAGGATGCCCTGCGGCAAGGGCACCTGGCCGGCGATCTGGACGCTGGGCAGCGCCGGCAGCTGGCCCGCTGATGGCGAGCTCGACATCCTCGAGCAGCTCGGTAAAGACCCCGAACGGATCTTCAGCACCGTGCACCGAACTGCCGGCAGCGGCGGCAATGGCGCTGGCAATGGCCGGCAGTTGCCCGATGCCTGCAAGGCTTTCCACAACTACCAGATGCTCTGGACCCATGAGCTGATCCGCTTCGGCGTCGATGGGGTCGAGCATTTCAGCTATGCCAACCCGAAGACCGGCGTCGCGGCCTGGCCTTTCGATGCGCCGCAATTCCTGATCCTCAATCTGGCCATCGGCGGTGACCTCGGGGGTCCGGTCGACGACGGTATCTTTCCGGTGACGCTGGAAGTCGACCATGTGCGCGTTTATCAGGCACCGCGCTGAAGGCAGAAACGCCCAATCGTCGATGTTCATGAATTGTTAATCAATCGCTTGCGCGACTGATACCCGCTGGTATTCGCTGCTTGATTTGAGGGCCGCGACGGCTATGCTCGCGGCTGAAGCTATCCCTGAACTTGCTATGGACAAAAAATTCCTGCGCCTTGGCTGGTGGGCGGCCCTTCCGGGCGCAGCCACCGGCGCCCCATCGCTGCACCGGCAATTGTTCATCTGGCTGCTGCTGCCGCAGATCATCATGTGGCTGGCAGCCGGCTTGTTCACCTACAACCTGGCGGCTCGCTATGCCAACCAGGCGGTTGACGCCACGCTGTCGCAGGCCTCAAGAGCCTTGGCGCGCCAGGTCAAGCCGCAGGGCAACGGGCTGCTGATCGACTTTCCACGGGCCGCCCAGGACATCCTCGAATCCGACCCGAGCGACCGCGTGCTCTATACGGTCAGCACGCCGCCAGGGCAGTTCATCCTCGGCAACCGCAACCTGCCGCCGCTGCCGACGATCACCGATCCGGTGATGGGCGAGCCCTATTTCTATGACGGCATCCTGAACCAGCCGAATGCGGGGGCCGACAAGTCCGAGCGCGTCAGGGTGGCTGCGCTTTATCTGCGCTATGGCGATGCCGACTCGCCCGGTCAGACCATGCTGGTGCAGGTGGCCCGCTCGAGCACCAACCGGGAAGAGCTGGCGCGCCAGATCATGCTCGATCTGGTGTTGCCTTTGTCGGCCTTGATCGCGCTGATGACAATGGTCGTCTGGGCCGGCATCCGCGCCGGGTTGGCGCCGCTGGCGCTGCTGCGGCGCAAGGTCGAAGGCCGGGCGGTCAATGACCTGACGCCGATCCAGCTGAATGCCGCGCCGCTCGAAGTACGCGCCTTGGCCCGGGCGATGAACACCTTGCTCGGCGAAGTCCACCACCATGTCGCTGCACAAAAACGCTTCATCAGCGATGCCGCGCACCAGTTGCGTACGCCACTGGCCGGGCTGAAAAGCCAGACCGAACTGGCCTTGATGGAAGTGACCGAGCCGTCCTTGATCGCCAGGCTCAAGCGCGTGCATGAAAGCGCGGTACGCAGCGCCCACCTGGTCAACCAGTTGCTGACCTTGGCCAGGGCCGAGCCTGAATCAGCCAGCTTGCAAAGCCGCTTGCCAGTCGATCTGCGAAAACTGGCCCGCGATGTCACCGCCGAGATGGTGCCGCGCGCCTTGCTGGCCGGCGTCGATCTGGGCTTTGACGAACCCGATGGTGATGAACAAGACCGGCCTCCGCCGGCCCCGGCCGAAGTCCGTGGCATCGGCTTGCTGCTGGGCGAGGTGCTGATCAACCTGATCGACAATGCCGTCCGCTATGCAGGAAGGGGCGCGGCGGTGACCGTGCGCGTGCATGGGCAAGGTAGCGAGCTGCTGCTCGAAGTTGAAGACAACGGCCCGGGCGTGCCCGAGTCCGAACGCGAACATCTGTTCGAGCGCTTTGTGCGCGGCACCGAGGACGGCACCGGTTGCGGCCTGGGTCTGGCGATCGTGCGCGAAATCGTCGAGCGCCATTCAGGCAGCGTCGAACTGCTGCCGGTGCGGCCGACCGGCCTGCTGGCGAGGGTGAAGCTGCCGGCAGCGGGTTAACCCCTTCTTACGTAGTGTTAATTTTTCGTTAATAATTGGGTCCGCAACCTTTCTGGTCAGGCTTGCGCCAGGAGACATCGATCGATGACAAAAGCATGCAACCCAGCGTTCAGTCGCAAAGCCTTGGCCGCAATAACTGCGATCAATTTCAGCGCCCTGCCCGTCTGCGCTGGCGAAGTTGAAGTGCTGCATTGGTGGACCAGTGGCGGCGAAGCCAAGGCGGCGCAGTCGCTCAAGGCCAGCTTGCAGTTGAAAGGACATAGTTGGAAGGATTTTGCGGTTGCAGGCGGTGGTGGCGACTCGGCGATGACGGTGCTGAAGTCGCGCGTGGTCTCAGGCAATGCGCCGGCCGCCGCGCAGATCAAGGGCCCGTCGCTGCAGGACTGGGCGCGCGAAGGCGTGCTGGCCAATATCGACGATGTGGCCAAGGCCGGACATTGGGACGATCTGTTGCCCAAGGTGGTCAGCGACCAGATGAAGTTCAAAGGCAGCTATATCGCCGTCCCGGTGAATGTGCATCGCGTCAATTGGTTGTGGATCAACCCGCAGGCCTTCAAGCGCGCCGGTGCCAAAGCGCCAAGCAACTGGGATGAGTTCTTCGTGGCTGCTGAAGCCTTGAAAAAAGCCGGCCTGATACCGGTTGCTCATGGCGGCCAGAACTGGCAGGACCTGACCCTGTTCGAGGATGTCGCACTTGGCGTCGGTGGCAGTGATTTCTATCGCCAGGCGTTGGTGCAACTCGACCAGGCCGCGCTGAACAGCGCCACGATGGAAAAAGTGCTGGGCACCTTCAAGCGGGTGAAGGCCTATACCGACAAGAATTCGCCCGGCCGCGACTGGAATCTGGCCAGCGCGATGGTCATCAAGGGCGAAGCCGGCATGCAGTTCATGGGCGACTGGGCCAAGGGCGAGTTCATCGCTGCCGGCAAGGCGCCAGGCAAGGATTTCATTTGCACGCCCTCCCCAGGCAGCGCCAAGGCCTTCACCTACAACATCGATTCGTTTGCGATGTTCAAGCTGAAAAACGAGACTAATAGTTTGGCCCAGAAAGACCTCGCAGCCACCATCATGGGGCCGGAATTCCAGGAGACCTTCAGCCTCAACAAAGGCTCGATCCCGGTACGCGTGGGCGTCAAGATGGACAAGTTCGACGAATGCGCCAAGCAATCGTCGAGCGACTTCGGCAGCAGCGCCAAGGCCGGCACGCTGCTGCCTTCGATTGCGCATGGCATGGCAGTGCCTTCAGCTGTTGAAGGCGCGATCAAGGATGCGATCAGCCAATTCTGGAACAGCGACCGCATGAGCGCCCGCGAAGCGATGCAGCAGATCGCAACGGCAGCGCGGACAAAGTAGCCACCCGCCATGCATCCTCATCACCTGCCACGCAGCCCGTGGCTGCCGCGGCTTGTGATCGCGCCGACCTTCTTGCTGTCCTTCCTGTTCATCTATGGCTTGATGGCCTGGAATGGCTATCTGTCGCTGTCGGATTCACGCATGCTGCCCAGCTACGAGTTCGCCGGTTTGCAGCAATATGCGGCGCTGTTCGAATCCGAGCGCTGGTGGGTGGCGATGAAGAATCTGCTGATCTTCGGCGCTTTGTTCATCGGCGGTGGCATGGGTCTGGGTCTGCTGCTGGCGATCTTGCTCGATCAGAAGCTGCGCGCTGAAGGCTTGCTGCGGACGATTTACCTGTATCCGATGGCATTGAGTTTCATCGTCACCGGCACCGCCTGGAAATGGATCCTGAACCCCGGTACCGGCTTTGAGTTGCTGATGCAGCAATGGGGCTTCAGCGACTTCAGCTTCGGCTGGCTGGTTGACCCTGACAAAGCCATTTACTGCCTGGTGATCGCCGCCGTCTGGCAAAGCGCAGGCTTCGTGATGGCGCTGTTTCTGGCCGGACTGCGCAGCATCGACGACAACATCATCAAAGCCGCGCAGGTCGATGGTGCGAGCCTGCCCTTGATCTACTGGCGCATCATCATTCCGAGCCTGCGGCCGGTGTTCTTTTCGACGCTGATGGTGGTCAGCCATCTGGCGATCAAGAGTTTCGACCTGGTGATGGCATTGACCGCCGGTGGCCCCGGTTACGCCACCGACATGCCGGCCACCTATATGTACACGATGGCTTTTTCGCGCGGCCAGATCGGTCTGGGCGCGGCCAGCGCGACCTTCATGCTGGCCACCGTCGCGGCCATCGTCGTGCCCTACCTCTATTCAGAATTGCGGGTGCGGAAATGACCCGCCACCGATTCAGCCTGCAACGCTTGCTGCTGCTGGCCTTGCTGCTGGCCTTTGCGGTGTTTTTCCTGACGCCGCTCTATGTGATGCTGTGCGCTTCGCTGAAAGACATGGACGAGATCCGCAACAGCAGCCTGGTGTCGCTGCCGGTCAAGCCCGGCTTCGCCGCCTGGTCCAAAGCCTGGTCAAGCGCTTGCACCGGCACCGATTGCGGAGGGTTGCAGCCCTTCTTCATCAACTCGGTGTTGATGGTGGTGCCGGCAGTGGCGATCTCGACTGCCATCGGCGCGGTCAACGGCTATGTGCTGACCCAATGGCGTTTTCGTGGCAGCGAGTTGATGTTCGCCTTGATGCTGTTCGGTGTCTTCATGCCAATGCAGGTGGTGCTGCTGCCGATGAGTCAGGTGCTCGGCTGGTTCGGGCTGGCCAGTTCGATCTGGGGTTTGATCGTCGTCCATGTGATCGCCGGCATTCCTTCGACGACGCTGTTCTTTCGCAATTACTATGCCGGCCTGCCCAACGAGTTGGTCAAGGCAGCCACGCTCGACGGCGCTTCGTTCTGGCAGATCTTCACCCGCATCATGCTGCCCTTGTCGGCACCGATTCTGGTCGTCACGCTGATCTGGCAATTCACCAATGTCTGGAACGATTTTCTCTACGGCGTGGTGTTCTCGGGGGCCGACAGCAAGCCGATCACCGTAGGCCTGAACAATCTGGCCAACACCTCGAGTTCGGTGAAGGAATACAACGTCGACATGGCCGCCGCCATGATCGCCGCGCTGCCGACGCTGATCGTCTATGCGCTGGCAGGCAAATATTTTGTGCGCGGCCTGACAGCCGGCGCAGTAAAGGGCTGAACATCAATGGGCGCAGTTTCAATCCGCCAGATCCGCAAAACCTTCGGTGCCATCGAAGTGCTCAAAGGCATAGACATCGAGGTCGAGGCCGGTGAGTTCCTGATCCTGGTCGGCCCCTCGGGTTGCGGCAAGAGCACGCTGCTGAACATGATCGCCGGGCTGGAAACGCCAAGCTCGGGCAGCATCCATATGGCCGATCGGGATGTCACTTTCCTGCCCAGCCGCGACCGCGACATCGCGATGGTGTTCCAGAGTTATGCGCTCTATCCGAACATGAGCGTGGCCGGGAACATTGCTTTCGCGCTGGAGATGCGCAAAGTGCCCAGGCCGCAGCGCGAAGCCGCGGTGCAGCGGGTCGCGGCGATGCTGCAGATCACGCATTTACTCGATCGCAAGCCGGGTCAGTTGTCGGGTGGACAGCGCCAGCGCGTGGCGATGGGGCGGGCGTTGGCGCGGGACCCTTCGCTGTTCCTTTTTGACGAGCCGCTGTCCAACCTCGACGCCAAATTGAGAGTTGAGATGCGCGCTGAAATCAAGTTGCTGCACCAGCGCACCAGGACGACCACCGTCTATGTCACCCATGATCAGGTCGAGGCCATGACCTTGGGCGACCGGGTTGCGGTGATGAAGGACGGCTGCGTCCAGCAACTCGGCTCGCCTGACGACATTTATGCAAGGCCGGCGAACCGTTTCGTCGCCGAATTCATCGGCTCGCCGTCAATGAACTTCATCGAAGCCTCGCGCAGCGGCGCTGGTCTGGTTTGCCATCAACAGCAATTGCCGCTGGATGAATCGCAAAGCGCCGCGATCAATGCCGGTTCCGGGACCATATTCAGCTATGGCATCCGGCCCGAAGACATCGCGCTGTCCGACCAAGGCTGCCTGGCAGGGCGCTTGAGCATGCTCGAGCCGACCGGCCCGGAAACCTATGTCAAGGTCGACACCGCGCTGGGCCTGTTGACTGCCCGCGTGCCCGGCAAGGTCATGCAGCGTGTTGGCGACCCGGTGATGCTGAACTGGCCTGCCGCTGCCGCCCATCTGTTCGATGCGGCAAAGGGCCATCGCGTCGGTTGAAATCAACCGCAGCCCGGGTGTTGCAGCAAGCAGTTTTGATCGGGTCATGAACCTGTGGTCAACTCTCAAGGTGCCCCATATCATCAAGACAGTCGCAGCGTCGCCGACGTTGCCCATTTCCCGCCATCAGAGCCGCATGCCGGCCGACATCGGGCCCGAACAATTGCTGCGCATCAGGCAGTCCGCCTACCAGTTGCCCCAGGTGACCACACCGGTCGACTTTGCCGGTGAACAGGGCAAGGAAGACCAACTCGATCAGCAGGGTTTGATCCTGCTGCAAAAAGCCGTCGCCGGCTCACGCCCGAGCCGCTGGATCGAACCGCGCTTGATGGCAAACGCCTTGGTCCACCTCGACGCGGTGGGCAACGCCCCGACCGTGCGTGCGCTGATGCAACAACGCAGCGCTCAATTGGAAACGCTCGGGCTGACACGCGCAGGCAAGGTTTGGCAACGCTTGTGCAGCCATACCTTGCAGCTGTCGCAGCCGGGTTGGCAGTTGGCGATCGCTTTCCGCGTGGCCGTCGACGATGCGGCCATCTGGGATTTCTATCGCAATGGCGACCTGGCAGCGCTGCAGGCCGCGGTCGGGCCGGCACCGGCCTTTGCACAAGCCCAGGAACTGCTCGAACATCTGGAGTTGCTGCTGGCGCGCAGCGCTTCGGGGCATGTCGAACATCTCGAATCCTTGCTGCCGCGATTGCAGGCCGAATGCGCGACGCCGCAGGCCTTCCCCGAGCTGAAAGCGGCCTGCACGCGGGCCCAGGATCGTTGGGAAAACCGCGTCGCCGAACTCGACATGCTGGCCGGCTTGAACAACGAACTGGCCTTTCAGGGCTACCCCGATACCTTTCCAGCAGCAAGGCATTTGCAACGCACGGTGACGCTGTTTGTCGGCCCACCGAACAGCGGCAAAACCCATGCGGCTTTCGAGCGGCTCGCGCAAGCCCATGACGGCGCTTATCTGGCGCCGCTGCGCTTGCTGGCCCTGGAGGGTCGCGACCGCCTGGTCGGGCGCGGCGTGCCCTGCTCGCTGCTGACCGGCGAAGAAAACGTGCCGGCGGAGGCCGCGCGCGTGGTCTCGAGCACGATCGAGATGGTCAACACCAGCAAGGCGATCGATGTGGCGGTGATCGACGAGGCGCAGATGCTCTTCGACATGTACCGCGGCTGGGCCTGGACGCAAGCGATCGTGGCCGTGCCGGCCAACGAGCTGATCATCATTTGCTCGGCCTATGCGGTGCCGGCGATCGAGAACCTGCTGGGGCTGTGCGGCGAGCGCTGCACGGTGCGGCATTTCGATCGCAAGCAGGAGGTGCAATTGCTGCCGGCCGCAGTGCCGATCGCGATGCTCAAGCATGGCGATGCGGTGGTCGCTTTCAGCCGCCGCGAAGTGCTGATGCTGCG
The DNA here is from genome assembly GCA_947446685.1 of Burkholderiales bacterium. Lineage (GTDB taxonomy): Bacteria > Pseudomonadota > Gammaproteobacteria > Burkholderiales > Burkholderiaceae_C > Paucibacter_A. The sequence goes on along the minus strand of CANFIC010000011.1, from coordinate 5,259 downwards.
CGACCAGATCGCCTCAGCCGGTCATCCGGTCTCGGTGATCTACGGCGCCTTGCCGCCCGAAGTGAGGCGGCGCGAAGCCGAGCGCTTTGCCCAGGGCGCCAGCCATATTCTGGTGGCGACCGATGCGATCGGCATGGGTTTGAATCTGCCGATCCGGCGTGTGCTGTTCAGCACCATGACCAAGTTCGATGGTCTCGAAGACCGCGTACTGAGCGTCTCCGAGGTGCACCAGATTGCCGGGCGCGCCGGGCGCTATGGCATGCATGACGAAGGCTTTGTCGGCGTGCTGCGCGAAGCCGAACCTTCGGCGGCCAGAACCTTGAAGGAGTTGCTGCCGAAATCGCCGCGTGCGCCGCGCGAGTTCAAGGCCGCGGTGGCGCCGAACTGGTGGCATGTCGACACGATCGCCTCGCGCCTGGGGCTGAGCCGGCTGCGCGCGGTGCTCGATGTTTTCATGGACCAGTTGCGCCTCGACGATGCGCATTTCGAAGTGGCCGAACTGGAGCAGATGCTCGAGCTAGCCGACCGCCTCGACCGTGCCGCCGGCAGCCTGTCGCTGAAGATGCGCTTCATCTACGCCCAAGCGCCGGTCGACACACGCACCGATTCACAGGTGCAGGAATATCTCGACTGGGCCAGCCGCCATGCGCTGACCGGCGCAGTCGGCGCGCCCTGGTTCCTGCAGGAAGTCGACGAACATAGCCGGCTCGACCGGATGGAGCAGGCGCTGCGCAGCTGCACGCTATGGCTCTGGCTGGATCTGCGTTTCCCCGGCGTTTACGGCCATCTGGCGGCGGTCGTCGACCTGCGTGGCCGCCTCAACGACGGCATCGAGCGCCATCTGAAGGGCAAGAAACCACTCTCGCAAACAAGGGGCCGCCGCTGAATCGGCGCGCTTTGACTGATGCATACCCAGACAATTTACGCTGCCTCATGCGGCTTCGAATCGGCCTGCCAGATCCCTGCGCTGCCGCCCGGTCATCGCAGCCGCGATCTGCATGGCCACAGCTATTTCACCACCGTGCGCGCAATGCTGCCGCAAGACTGGGCGCCATTCCCCGGGGCTGAAGTCGAGGAGTTGCGACGGCGCCTGGAAGTCTGCGTGGCGCCGCTCGACCATGCGTTGCTGAACCACCAGATCGAACAACCGACCGACGAGAACATCGCGCGCTGGATTCGTCAGCGCCTCGAGACCGAGTTTGAAGTGCCGGGCATCCAGCAGGTCGGCGTGCAGAGTACCCAGCATTCAGGCGTCGATCTCGACGCCGATGGCATGGCCCATGTCTGGCGGCGTTACCGCTTCCAGGCCGCTCACCAACTGCCCAATGTGCCGCTGGGGCATAAATGCGGCCGCATGCATGGCCATGGTTTCGAGGTCATCATCCACGCGAATCAGGACCTTGGCGAGCGCGACATCAGCATCGACTATGACCATCTCGACGAGATCTGGGCGCCCTTGCAGATCCTGCTCAACTACCATTGCCTGAACGAAATCGAAGGTCTTGAGAACCCGACCAGCGAGCTGATGTCGTCCTGGCTATGGCAAAGATTGCAGCCCCAACTGCCCGAACTGTCGTGGATCACCGTGTACGAGACCGGCAGCTGCGGCGCCAATTACGACGGCAGCCGTTACCGCATCTGGAAGGAGTTGACGCTGGATAGCGCGACAAGGCTCAAGCATGCGCCGGCAGGCAATCTGCTCGGCGGCGTCCACGGGCACACCTACACCTTGCGCCTGCATCTGAGCGCAGCGCTCGACCAATTGATGGGCTGGACAGTCGACTTCGGCGATGTCAAAACCCTGTTCGATCCGATCTTCAAGGCGATCGACCATAGACCGCTGTACGAGATCGCCGACCTGATTGATGGCGACAATGCCAGCCTGGCGGCTTGGGTGCTGGCACAGGCCCGGTTGGTGCTACCCCCGCTCGATCGCATAGATATTTACGAAACGCGGGGGTGTGGAGCGATAGTGAGCGCAAACACCGATGGGCCAGTGATCCCGGTTTAAGGCCAAAAATGACTTATTCTGTCAAGGAAATTTTCTACACCCTGCAGGGCGAAGGTGCGCAAGCCGGACGGGCTGCGGTGTTCTGCCGCTTCGCCGGCTGCAACCTCTGGAGCGGCCGCGAACAGGACCGCGCGGATGCTGTCTGCAGTTTTTGCGATACCGATTTTGTCGGCGTCGACGGCCAGGGAGGCGGCAAGTTTGCTGATGCCAAATCGCTGGCCGGAGCGATCGCAGCGCTGTGGCCGTCGGACAGCCAAGGGCAATTAGGCCGGCCTTATGTCGTCTGCACCGGTGGTGAACCGCTGCTGCAGATCGACTCGGCGTTGATCGACGCATTGCATGCCAAAGGCTTCGAGATCGCGGTTGAAACCAATGGCACCCAAGCCGCGCCGGTCGGTCTGGACTGGATCTGCGTCAGCCCGAAGGCTGATGCCGAATTGGTGCTGACGCGTGGCAATGAGCTGAAGCTGGTGTTCCCGCAGCCATTGGCCTTGCCAGAACGTTTCGAACAACTGGCCTTCGAGCATTTCTTTTTACAGCCTCTCGACAGCCTGCTGAGAACTCAGCATCGCCGCGAAACCGCCGCCTATTGCATGCAGCATCCGCAATGGCGCTTGTCGATTCAGATGCACAAGGTGGTCGGCATCGATTGATGCCGACACTTGTGGTCTGTCAGAAGGTGTAACCGAGGCCGGCTGAAAATGCCACCGGATTCAAGGTCACGCCGATGCTCTGGCCGGTCGACAATTTGCCGATCGTCTTCAACATCACCTTGGTGGCTGAAACCTCCAGCGTCCAGCGTCCACCCAGCTTGGCGGCGACGCCGAGTTGGTAGGTCGAGCCGTTGGCATCCTTCATCGACATCGTTGTCGGGTTGCTCGTTGTACCGCCGGTCAATGCAGTCAAGGCTGCCGTGCTGCGCGTGTTGGAGAATTTCGCCATCGTCAACCCAACGCCGACAAATGGGCGCAAGTCGCTGGTCGGCGAACCTGCCTTGTACTGAAGCAGCATCGTGACTGGCAGGGCGTCGACATCGGCCAGCTTGCCGGTGTTGGCAATTGCACCAGCACCAATGATCTGATGCTTGAATGGGATGCCTAGAGGCAAATCAATCGCGATGTTGTCGGTGAGCATGTAGTTGATACCACCGCTGATCTGGCTGGCGTCAAGCACATTGACCTTGGTACCGGCAAAACTGGGGCTGCTCAGATCGCCACTCGATACCTGTGGAGCGATCAAGGTAGCGCCACCTCGCAAGGTAAAGCTGCCGGCTGATTGGGCCTGTGCTGCGCCTGTGCTGATGAGGGTTAGAACAGCGATGCAAAGAAGGTTGTTTTTCATGAGTATTCCTTTAGCTCGGCTTTACAGCCAGCCCTTGATGGCCAAGGATTTGGAGATCAGCTGCGCAACCAGTTGATGGCCATAAGGCGTCGGGTGAAAGCTGTCAGCAAAGCCATAGGATTTCCACCAATTGGGATCGGTTGAACCCGGTGTTATGGCGGCTGACAAGCTGGCAGAAGTGCAGGTCGGGAATGAGTAAATCGGCAGACCATCCGAACCCAAACCAACGACCGGACAGGCAGGTGTCTTGACGTTGCTTAAACTGAACTGCGCCGGCGTGGCAATTTGGTCGTTGAAGGCTGTGTAGAAATCAATTATCACCACCTTCGATTCGCTCGCAAAGTTTGCGCTCAATTGTGTGTTGAAGGCCACCACCCAGCTCTTGAACAGAGCCTCTGACTGCGCTCTTGCTGCAGCACCCGCCGTGCCACCACCATAGGCTGCAGCAATGCCATCCAGCACCATCTGGAAGCGCGGGGTATTCGTGATGCCCGGCACGTTCAGGATGGCGACTTGCATGGCGCCCTTGCCGATCACATTGCTCTTGATGCTGTTGGAAAAATAATCCGCTAGCGCCTGCATATAGGTGACGCCACCAGCAGCGATTCCCGATGGGCCGCCCGCCAAAGCTGTTCCGACTTGGGTTGGTGTCAGCTTGGTACCCAACAACGCAGCCAGGCTGGCACCGCCGTCGTAAGGAGCTTTCAAATAAGCCCCCACCAGGTCGGCAGCATCGTTACCGCCGCCATCGATCAAGGCAAGATCGGTTGCCGCATAGTTGCCTGCGGCAACGGCGTTGGCAAATTGAAGTGGAATCCCGAGTGGGTTGACCGGACTGGACTGATTGATCACCGCGCCGCCAATGGCATAGTTGGTGCATCCAGCCTTCGGGTTGGCAGCGAACGTGGTCCCGGTGAAGACATAGAAATTACACAAGCTGAGGCCGTAAGTGGCGGCCACGCGTTCGGGGTATATCTGACCGTCGACCGCCTGAACGGTGAACTTGAAACCAAATGTTCCCGAATCAGCCAGGCTGTCGCCGAAGACCTTGACCGCTGTGATTTTGGTCAGTGGCGTGATGTTGGCCGTGCTGCCTCCTCCACAAGCGGCAACAAGCAGACTGACTGCCAACGCAAGAAATTTCGTTTGTAAATCTTTCATCATTCATTTCCTTCTGTCGGATTCGATAGACCAGTTGATTTCAATAAAACAGTCACTTTATCGAATTTTTCAATCAACTAGTCCTCGTGTTTTCCCCGAAATTGATCAGCTTTTTTAAAAATTGGGACCATTGATCGCTTTGACTTGTCAAGGAACAAGGTTGTGGATAAATTTTTTACAACTGCATGCTTATCCACAGGTAAAGCAACTTTTCAGAACTTGTTAGCGTTTTGCGGACAGCAGCAAGAGGGTCTGGCACACAGGCTTTTCGTCCACCTAAGTACTTGTCAAAATTGAACAAAATAGACTTATCCACAGAAAAATGGCTGCTCTACTATGACTACCAACTTAAAAAGTTGAAGAATAAGAAACTAGAAGGCAGTGAGAAATTTTTGAGATTGCACAGATAGCGCCATCTGCTGCAGACTCATGCCACACTTGCTCCCATGGACATAGAAAACCTGCAAAGACGCTTGCGTCAGTTTTCAGCTGAGCGCAACTGGCAGCCTTACCAAACACCGAAAAATCTGGCAATGGCCATGGTGGTGGAAGCCGCTGAACTGGTGGAAATTTTTCAATGGTTGACACCCGCGCAATCGCAGGCAATCCAGGACGACCCGCAGAGGCATCAACACTTGGGTGAAGAAATTGCCGATGTGCTGATTTATCTGGTTCAAATTGCTGACCATTCGTCTATAAATATCGAAGCCGCGGTTGAAAGAAAGCTGGCTTTGAATGCTTTGAAG
>CANFIC010000010.1 GCA_947446685.1 Burkholderiales bacterium | reverse complement strand
GTCAGGTCATCGGTGTATCGCTTGAAACGCAGGAGGCGGCAAAAGGGTTTGGTCAATGGCACCAGTTCCTGGATCGCGACCTCTACACCGTCCACCTCGACGCCGCGGATGCCGAATTCCGGTTTTTCGTAGTCCTTGGCCAAGCGATGCATCAAATCAAGTCCGGCTGAGACGCGCTGCGACAGCGGGGTCTGCGAGAACGGCGACAGGGGATGGCTGTAAAGCCTGCCAGAAGCACTCGCAAACTCCGCGAACGGGCTCATCAGGGCGCGCTGGGTTTCAAAAAGTTGATACAGCATGGATTGGCCTCGGAATCTGGACTTGTCGAAGCTGGCAAGAGCGCCAGGGATCAACTATTTATTGTGCAGTGCACCATTTTAGCTTGAAGCGGCGCCAAAGATGTAAACAATTGTGACTTGTTCGGTAGTTGGCGTGCAGGTTTCGGTCCCGAGATCATCAGCCACGCATCACTTCGGCCATCGCCTTCGCCACTGCAGGCAGGTTCTTCTCGTTCAATGCCGCCACACAAATTCGACCCGAATCGAGGCCGTAGATGCCGAATTCGCTGCGCAGACGCAGCATCTGTGCGGTCGAAAGCCCCGAATAGCTGAACATGCCCTTCTGACGGGTGACGAAGCTCAAATCCTGAGTCACTCCGGCAGCTTGCAAGGCCGTCACCAAGGCCATGCGCATGGCACGGATACGCAAACGCATGCTTCCCAGCTCCTCTTCCCAAAGAGCGCGCAGGGCTGGCGTCGACAGAACGGTGGCGACGACCTGGGCGCCATGAATCGGCGGGTTCGAGTAATTGGTCCGGATGACGATTTTCAACTGGCTCAAGACCCGGCTGGCTTCTTCCGCTGAAGCGCAGACAACGCTCAAGGCGCCGACACGTTCGCCGTAGAGCGAAAAGCTTTTCGAGAAACTGGTCGCGACGAAGAAATCAAGCCCGGCGTCCAAAAACTGCTGCACCACCGCACCATCCTCGGCCAAGCCGATGCCGAAGCCTTGGTAAGCCATGTCGAGGAAGGCCACCAGACCGCGCGCTTTGACCACGGCGACAACCTGAATCCATTGTTCCGGGGTCAAGTCGTAACCGGTCGGGTTGTGGCAGCAGGCATGCAGAACGACTACCGTGCCTGCAGTCGCAGCGTTCAAACAAGCCAGCATGGCCTCGAAATCAATACCGAGTTTGGCCGCGTCGTAATAGGGATAGCTGTTGACCTTGAAGCCGGCGTTGCTGAACAAAGCCCGGTGGTTTTCCCAACTCGGGTCGGAAATCAGCACCTCGGCCGCCGGGTTCAGGCGCTGCAGGAAATCGGCGCCGACCTTCAATCCGCCGGTGCCCCCGATGGCCTGGACCGTGGCGACGCGGCGGGCCTGCAGGATCGCACTGTCGACGCCGAAGACCAGGCCCTGCACGGCGCTGTCATAGGCTGCGATGCCATCGATCGGCAGATAGCCGCGCGGCTTCGGTGGCGTCAGCATGGTGGCTTCGGCTTCTTCCACGCAGCGCAGCAAGGGCAATTTTCCGTTGGCGTCCTGATAAACGCCGACACCGAGATTGACCTTGGCAGGGTTCGGGTCGGCATTGAATTGTTCGATCAGACCCAGGATCGGGTCACGGGGGGCCATTTCGACAGCGGCAAACAAGGACATGAATGGATTCCTGAGTGAAAAAATGAGCAGCGATGGCGCAATCACTTGCCCCATCTCAGCGCGTTCCGGCGACACGCTTGAGCGTCTGCGCTACCCTGTCGGATTGCGCAAGCCTTGATTCTAGGCGGCTTGCGGCCAAGTTTCAGGGAATACCCGATGCAAGAAACCGTAAGCCTCACTGACAGCCACCCGATGGAACCCGAAGCATTGCCGGGGAGGTTTGTCTCGTTCGAGGGCTCGCCGTTCCAGCTTTTCCTGCCTTTCGAGCCCGCCGGAGATCAACCGGCCGCGATTGAAAAGCTGATTGAAGGCATCAACGATGGCCTGAGTTTCCAGACCCTGTTGGGCGTGACCGGCTCAGGCAAGACCTTCACGATGGCCAATGTGATTGCCCGGATGGGCCGTCCGGCGATTATCTTTGCGCCGAACAAGACCCTGGCAGCCCAGCTCTACAGCGAGTTCCGCGACTTCTTTCCAAACAATGCGGTCGAGTATTTCGTCAGCTATTACGATTATTACCAACCTGAGGCTTATGTCCCGCAGCGCGATCTGTTCATCGAAAAGGACAGCGCGATCAATGAACATATCGAGCAGTTGCGCCTGTCTGCGACGAAAAGCTTGATGGAGAGACGCGATGTCATCATCGTCGCCTCGGTCTCGGCGATCTACGGCATCGGCAATCCGAGCGATTACCACCAGATGGTGATGACGCTGCGCTGCGGCGACAAGATGGGCCAGCGCGACGTGATCGCGCAGTTGATCCGCATGCAGTACCAGCGCAATGAAGTCGATTTCAGCCGCGGCGCTTTCCGGGTTCGTGGCGACACGATCGACGTTTTTCCGGCCGAGCATTCTGAACTGGCCCTGCGCATCGAACTCTTTGACGATGAAGTCGAGACCCTGCAGTTGTTTGATCCGTTGACTGGCAAGATCCGTCAGAAGATTCCGCGTTTCACCGTCTATCCGAGCAGCCATTACGTTACGCCGCGCGAGCGGGTGCTGGCTGCCATGGACGGCATCAAGCAGGAACTGCGCGAGCGGGTCGCGCAATTTGTCTCTGACGGCAAACTGGTCGAGGCGCAGCGGATCGAGCAGCGCACAAGGTTCGACCTGGAAATGCTGCAGGAAGTCGGGCATTGCAAAGGCATTGAGAACTACACCAGGCATTTGTCAGGGGCGGCACCCGGCGAGCCACCGCCGACCTTGGTCGACTATCTGGCCTCGGATGCCTTGATGTTCCTGGATGAAAGCCATGTGCTGATCGGGCAGTTCGGGGGCATGTACAACGGCGACCGGGCGCGCAAGACGACGCTGGTCGAATATGGCTTTCGCCTGCCTTCGGCGCTCGACAACCGGCCTTTGAAGTTTGCCGAATTCGAACGCAAGATGCGCCAAGCCGTGTTTGTCTCGGCCACGCCGGCCGCCTATGAGCAGGAGAATGCGGGCCAGGTGGTTGAACAGGTGGTGCGACCGACCGGCCTGGTCGATCCGATGGTCGAGGTGCGGCCGGCGACCCATCAGGTCGACGATGTGTTGCAGGAAATCCGTGACCGCGCCGAGTTGAGCGAGCGGGTCCTGATCACCACGCTGACCAAGCGCATGGCCGAACAATTGACTGATTACCTCAGCGACAACGGCGTCAGGGTGCGTTATCTGCATTCCGATGTCGACACCGTCGAGCGGGTTGAAATCCTGCGCGATCTTCGCCTGGGCGTCTTCGACGTGCTCGTTGGCATCAATTTGCTCCGCGAAGGGATCGACATTCCCGAGGTTTCGCTGGTGGCGATCCTTGACGCTGACAAGGAGGGCTTCCTGCGTTCTGAGCGCAGCCTGATCCAGACCATCGGCCGTGCGGCGCGCAATGTCAAGGGCAAGGCGATTCTCTATGCCGACCGGATCACCGAATCGATGCGCAAGGCGATCGGCGAAACCGAGCGCCGCCGCGACAAGCAGATCGCCTTCAACCTGGCCAACGGGATCACGCCGCGCAGTGTCACCAAACGCATCAAGGACATGATCGACGGCGTCTACTCGGAAAAATCAGGCCGCGATGACCAGAAGTTGCTGCAGGCAGCCGCCGTCGAACAACTGTCCGAGAAGGACCTCAGCAAGCGCATGGGGTTGCTGGAGAAGCAGATGCTCGAACATGCGCGCAATCTCGACTTCGAGAAAGCGGCCAGGGTCAGGGACCAGTTGGCCCAGTTGCGCGAGCAGGTTTTTGGTGCGGTGGTACACGATACGATCACGATCCCTGCCAGTAACGGCATGCCAAAAACCCCTTGGGCGGCAATGCCGAATCGAGCCGGCAACATGAACCGGAATAATTGAGTAAAATAGTCGGAATTAGCCAAGGGTTAACCCGTTGCAGCGATTTCTTGAAGGGAAATGGTTCAGCGCAGAGGCCCGCGGTGCGGTCAGCTTGGCTGATCAATGGTTCCCCGGACTGAAGGAGTTTGCATGCGTCTCACCACCAAAGGCCGTTTTGCCGTCACGGCGATGATCGACCTGGCTTTGCGCGAAAACGGCGGGCCGGTCGCATTGGCTGCGATCAGCCAGCGGCAGCAAATCTCTCTTTCCTATCTGGAACAGTTGTTCGGCAAGTTGCGGCGCCATGAACTGGTAGAAAGCACTCGCGGACCTGGCGGTGGTTATTCGCTCGGGCGCAAGTCGAGCGAGATCACTGTGGCCGACATCATCCTGGCCGTGGACGAGCCGCTCGACGCGACCGGTTGCGGTGGCCGTGAAAACTGCATGGGCGAGGACACAGGTCGCTGCATCACGCATGAACTCTGGACCAGTCTGAACGCCAAGATGATCGAGTATCTGAGTTCAGTGTCGCTGCGCAAACTGGTCGAGGATCAACTGGCCAAGGGCGTGACCATCGAAGCCTCACCGATACGGCGTGCGATCTCGATGGAGCCAGTAGTCAAGCCAATCCGCATCACCGCACCGAATTCAGTTTTCGCCTTCGGCAACGCGTTTGCCAAGTAATCTTTCATTTTCAACAATAGCAACTGATGGACATGACGCCCCACTTTCCAATCTATCTTGATTACGGTGCGACGACGCCGGTCGACCCGCGCGTGGTTGATGCCATGGTGCCCTGGTTGCGCGAGCATTTCGGCAATCCGGCATCGCGCAGCCACGCCTGGGGTTGGGAGGCCGAAGCGATCGTCGAGAAGTCGCGCGAGGAAGTCGCCGCGCTGATCAATGCCGACCCGCGTGAAATCGTCTGGACCTCCGGTGCCACCGAGTCGATCAATCTGGCGATCAAGGGTGCTGCGCATTTCTACAAGACGCGCGGCAAACATATCGTCACCGTCAGGACCGAACACAAGGCCGTGCTCGACACCTGCCGTGAGTTGGAGCGCCAGGGCTTTGAGGTCACTTACCTCGAAGTGCAGGAAAACGGTTTGCTCGACTTCGAGGCTTTCAAAGCGGCCTTGCGGCCCGACACCATCCTGGCTTCGGTCATGTTCGTCAACAACGAGATTGGCGTCATCCAGGACATCCCAGCCCTCGGTGCGCTATGCCGTACGCGCGGCGTCATCTTTCACGTCGACGCGGCCCAGGCCACCGGCAAGATTGCGATCGACATGGCCGCCTTGCCGATCGATCTGATGAGCATGTCCTCGCACAAGACTTATGGACCAAAGGGTATCGGCGCACTCTATGTGCGTCGCAAGCCGCGCATCCGCCTGGAAGCGCAAATGCATGGCGGCGGACACGAGCGCGGTATGCGCTCGGGCACCTTGCCGACGCACCAGATCGTCGGCATGGGCACGGCTTTCCGCATTGCCGGGGAAGAAATGGCCGTCGAGGGCGAGCGCATCCGGATGTTGCAGCAGCGTCTGCTGGCCGGCTTGGCGGGCATCGAGCAGGTCTTTGTCAATGGTGATCAGGAGCAGCGTGTGCCGCATAACCTGAACATCTCATTCAACTATGTCGAGGGCGAGTCGTTGATCATGGGTGTCAAGGGCTTGGCGGTCTCTTCCGGTTCGGCCTGTACTTCGGCCAGCCTGGAGCCCAGCTATGTCTTGCGTGCGCTCGGTCGCAGCGACGAGTTGGCGCACTCCTCATTGCGCATGACGATCGGCCGCTTCACCACGGTCGAAGAGATCGATTACGCGATCGCGACGCTGCAGGACCGCGTCGCCAAGCTGCGCGATTTGTCGCCGCTCTGGGACATGTACAAGGACGGCATCGACATCAGCACGATCCAATGGGCCGCCCATTGATGAAAGAAAATCCCGGCGAGCATGCCGGGCGCAATGTTTACGCATGAAGATCGGAGAACAACATGGCATACAGTGAAAAAGTCGTTGACCATTATGAAAACCCGCGCAACGTCGGCGCCTTCGAGAAGGGTGACGATACGGTCGGCACCGGCATGGTCGGCGCCCCGGCTTGCGGCGATGTGATGAAGCTGCAGATCAAGGTCAACCCCTTGACCGGTTTGATCGAGGACGCCAAGTTCAAGACTTATGGCTGCGGTTCGGCGATTGCGTCCAGTTCGCTGGTGACGGAGTGGGTAAAGGGCAAATCGCTCGACCAGGCGCTGGACATCAAGAACACCCATATTGCCGAAGAACTGGCTTTGCCGCCGGTGAAGATCCATTGTTCAATCCTGGCCGAAGATGCGATCAAGGCTGCGGTTGATGATTACCGCGCCAAGCATTCGGCACCGCTTGCGCAGTAAGCCGGGAATCAACGATGGCAGTGACATTGACCGAGGCGGCAGCGCGCCATGTGACGCGCTACATCGCCAAGCGCGGGCATGGCGTGGGCGTGCGGCTTGGCGTCAGGACTACCGGTTGTTCGGGCCTGGCTTACAAGCTTGAATATGCTGACGAGGTGGCGCCGGAAGATCTGGTGTTCGAAGGCCATGGCATCAAGATCCTGATCGATCCCAAGAGCTTGCCTTATCTCGAAGGCACCGAGCTCGACTATGAGCGCGAAGGCTTGAACGAAGGGTTCAAGTTCCGCAACCCGCGCGAGAAGGACCGCTGCGGTTGCGGCGAATCGTTCCGCGTGTAAAGTGCAGTCCGATTGCGGCAGGGCGCGGTTTTTCAGCCGCGCTTTTTTCTTGCTCCCTCAATGATCTGTTTCGCCACCCCAACCATGCGACTCGACGACGACGACTTCAGCCTGTTCGGCCTGCCACAGCGGCAGGCGCAGTCGCGCGTCGATATCGATGCCAGCTGGAAGTCCTTGCAGGCCTTGGTACACCCCGACCGGTTTGCGGCCGAGGGTGCCAGCGCCCAGCGTCTGGCGATGCAATGGGCATTGCGGGTCAACCAGGCCCATCAGCGCCTGCGCGATCCGCTCAAGCGCGCGGCTTATCTGTGCGAATTGCGTGGCGTGCCGCTGCAGGCCAATGAAAATACCAGCATGCCGGCGAGTTTCCTGCTCGAGCAGATGGCCTGGCGCGAAGACCTTGACGAGGCGCAGACATTGGCCGAAGTGCGTGACATTGATGCTTCAGTCGCGACCCGTGAGGCGCAGCTGCTCGACGATGTCCAAGAGTTGCTTGACCAGCAGGACAACGCCATGGCTGCTGCAGGACAGGTGAGGGCGCTGATGTTCATCGCGCGTTTTCGTGCCGATCTGCGTTCCAATATCGACCGGCGCCTCGAAGCGCTAGGACAATAGAAATGGCTTTGCTGCAGATTTCAGAACCCGGGCAATCGCCCAATCCGCACCAACGACGGATAGCGGTCGGCATTGACCTCGGGACGACCCATTCGCTGGTTGCAGCGATGCGCAGTGGCGTTGCTGAATGCCTGGTCGACGCACAGGGAAAAGCGATCCTGCCATCGGCGGTGCGCTATCTCGAAGGCGGCAGACGCCAGATCGGCGCTTTGGCGCTGGAAGCCCAGGCCGAGGATCCCGAGAACACCATTGTCTCGGTCAAGCGTTTCATGGGCCGTGCGATGGCTGATATTGCCCGCCTGGACAAGCTGCCCTACCGGTTCGAGGACACGCCAGGCATGCTCTCGTTGCGAACCCGCGATGGCTTGAAGTCACCCGTGGAGATTTCGGCTGAAATCCTCGCGACCTTGCGTTTTCGCGCCGAAGACAGTTTTGCCGATGACATTTTCGGCGCGGTCATCACGGTGCCGGCCTATTTTGACGATGCCCAGCGCCAGGCAACCAAGGATGCGGCGCAAATGGCCGGCCTCAACGTGCTTCGGCTGATCAACGAGCCAACTGCGGCCGCGATTGCCTATGGCCTGGACAATGCCAGCGAAGGGCTTTATGCGGTCTACGATCTGGGCGGGGGCACATTTGACATCTCGCTGTTGCGGCTGAGTCGAGGCGTTTTTGAGGTCGTCGCGACAGGCGGTGAGGCGGCCCTCGGTGGTGATGATTTCGACCAGTTGCTGGCGGACTTCGTCTTGGAGCGGGCTGGCCTGATGGCTAGCAGCGCGCATGACAAGCGCGCGGTGCTGGTTGCAGCGCGTGCTGCCAAGGAATCATTGTCTTCGGTCGACGGAGTCGACTTGAAGGCGCATTTGCAATGCGGCGACTTGAAGGTCCATGTCACTCGCGAACAGTTCGAGGCCTTGGCCGCGCCCTTGATTGTCAAGACGCTGGCGGCGGTGCGCCGGGTATTGCGAGATGCGCAGGTCACCCCGGGCGAAGTGCAGGGCACGGTGATGGTCGGTGGTTCGACCCGTATGCCCTGCGTGCAATCCGCGGTGGGCCAATTGTTCGGTCGTGCGGTACTGACCAATCTTGATCCGGATGAAGTCGTCGCCATTGGCGCGGCCATCCAGGCCAATTTGCTGGCCGGCAATGCGCCGGGCAGCGACATCTTGCTGCTCGACGTGATTCCTTTGTCGCTCGGGCTCGAGACGATGGGCGGACTGGTCGAACGGATCATCGAGCGCAATGCCACGATTCCAGTGGCTCAAGCGCAGGACTTCACCACCTTCAAGGACGGGCAGACGGCGCTGGCCTTGCATGTGCTGCAAGGCGAACGCGAATTGGTCAGTGAATGCCGGTCATTGGCCCGTTTCGAGTTGCGCGGCATTCCACCGATGGTGGCCGGGGCTGCGCGCATCCGCGTCACATTCCAGGTCGACGCCGATGGCTTGTTGAGCGTCTTTGCCAAGGAATTGATCAGCGGCGTCGAAGCGACGATTAGCGTCAAGCCGAGTTACGGCTTGTCCGATGAGCAAATCGCCGGCATGTTGAAAGACGGTTTTGCCAGCGCTGAAGGCGATATGCAGGCCCGGTCCTTGCGTGAAGCGAGGGTCGATGCCGAGCGGATGAATCTGGCCACCTTGTCGGCAATGGCGGCTGATGGCGATCTGCTCACTCAGGCCGAGCAGGAAGAAATTGCGATCTTGCTGCAAGCGATGAATCAGGTGGCGCAGGGCGAGGATGCGCATCGGATCAATGCCGCAGTAGAAGATCTTGCCAAAGGCACCGAGGCATTCGCTGCCGAACGCATGAATCGCGGCATCCGCCAAGCCCTGGCAGGCCGCAATATCGAACAGCTGTAACCCAGCAAAGGTCACTATGCCCGTCATCAAGATACTGCCCCATGCCGAGTATTGCCCTGCAGGCGTTTCGCTGCAGGTCCCGGCAGGCACGTCGATCTGCGAGGCTTTGCTTGATAGCCATATCGCCATTGAACATGCTTGCGACATGGTCTGCGCTTGCACGACTTGTCATGTGATCGTGCGCGCAGGCATGGCTTCCCTGTCCGAGATGGAGGAGGGCGAGGAAGATATGCTTGATCGCGCCTGGGGTTTGGAGCCCGACTCGAGGCTCAGTTGCCAGGCCATCCTGGGCCAGCAGGACGTGACGATCGAGATTCCCAAGTATTCGATCAACCACGCCAAAGAAAATCATTGATCGGCATGAAGGTTCTTGGCATCGAGTCCTCCTGTGACGAGACTGGTGTCGCCTTGGTCGAGTTTGCCGGGATGTCGGTGCCGCGCTTGCTGGCCCAGGCCTTGCATAGCCAGATCAGCATGCACCAGGCTTATGGTGGCGTGGTGCCCGAGTTGGCGTCACGTGACCATATCCGCCGTGTCCTGCCTTTGACGCGCGAGGTGTTGGGTCGAGCAGGGCTGGCAATCTCCGAAGTCGATGTGATCGCCTATACGCAGGGCCCGGGACTGGCCGGCGCTTTGCTGGTCGGTGCGGGTGTCGCGGTGGCGATGGCCGCTGCCTTGAACAAGCCGACGCTTCCGGTGCACCACCTGGAAGGGCATCTGCTGTCACCCTTTCTGTCTGATGATCCGCCCGAATTCCCCTTTATCGCCTTGCTGGTGTCGGGAGGGCATACGCAGTTGATGCTGGTGCGGGATGTCGGGCAGTACGAAATCCTTGGCGAGACCATCGATGATGCCGCTGGCGAGGCCTTTGACAAGAGTGCCAAGTTGCTGGGACTGCCCTATCCTGGCGGACCGCATCTGGCCGAACTCGCGCAAAGCGGTGACCCGACTGCATTCGATCTGCCCCGGCCGATGCTGCATAGTGGCAAGCCAGACTTTAGTTTTTCCGGCCTCAAAACAGCCGTGCTGACGCAGGTCAGGCGCTTTGGCGAGGTACCCACAGCGCAGCAGCGCGCCGACCTGGCGGCGTCGACTCAGGCAGCGATCGTCGATGTACTGGTGCGCAAATCGCTGCTGGCCTTGAAGAACAGCGGCTTGAAGTGCCTGGTGGTGGCCGGTGGTGTCGGCGCCAATCGCTGCCTGCGCGAGCAGTTGAACAGCGCATGTGCCAAACGCAATGTGCGCGTTCATTACCCTGAGCTGAGTCTTTGCACGGACAACGGCGCAATGATCGCGATGGCCGCAGCGATGCGCTTGCAACGCGGTGCGCCTGCCTTGCCGCCCGGCGGGGGTTTCCAGGTCAAGCCGCGCTGGCCGCTCTGATCGCGAACAGCCGGATTGGGCTACAATCCGATGGTTAGGCTGGTCAGACTGAGGTTCTGAAAGCTTGACAAGGCACGGCACGGGTCGGTTTCACTCGTGACCGCAAGTAAATCAATGGAAACCGTTTGAGTGCTGCCAGATTTGTCTGGTTGCCCGGCGGCTTCCGACATCAAGGAACGCAATATGTCAGTCGCCGATATCAATAAAGCAGAAATAGTCAAGTCGAATTCACGCAGCGCCAATGACACGGGCTCGCCTGAAGTCCAGGTCGCCTTGCTGACTGCCCGCATCAATGCCTTGATGCCGCATTTCAAAGCCAATATGAAGGACCATCATGGCCGTCGTGGCCTCTTGAAGATGGTTAATTCACGCAAGAGCTTGCTCGCTTATTTGCGTTCCAAAGACGCTTCGCGCTACACCGCTCTGATCCAGAAGCTGGGCTTGCGCAAGTAATTTGCAAGGAATTGCCTGTGCCGGCGAAATACTGGCGCAGGCAAAGCAATTCCACTGGAGTCAAGCTGACGTGGCGCTGCTGTGTCATTCCAATACCTCGGACAAGAGGCGATGTATTGGAATGGCATCCCGCCAAACCCAGCCTCATTCCCGGCTCAAAGGCGGCGCCGCAAGCCGCCCAGACAGCTGGCAAGCCTGAGTCAAAACAGGTGTAACCGGCACGCAAGGAGAGACGCCATGAGTTTGTTCACAAAAGTCACCAAGACCTTTCAGTGGGGCGGTCACACCGTCACGATGGAAACCGGCGAAATCGCACGCCAAGCCAGCGGTGCAGTACTCGTCAACATTGACGACACCGTCGTTCTGGCCACTGTTGTCGCCAAGACCGTCGCCAAGGCCGGCCAGGATTTTTTCCCGCTGACCGTCGATTACCTTGAGAAAACCTATGCCGCTGGGAAGATTCCTGGCAGCTTTTTCAAGCGTGAAGGCCGTCCGAGCGAACTCGAGACCCTGACCTCGCGTCTGATTGACCGCCCGATCCGCCCCTTGTTCCCCGAAGGCTTCTTCAACGAAGTCCAGGTGGTCATCCATGTGCTGTCGTTGAACCCTGAAGTCCAGGCCGACATCGCTGCCATGATCGCCACGTCAGCCGCCTTGGCTGTCTCCGGCATCCCGTTCAGTGGCCCGATTGGTGCGGCTCGCGTTGGCTATGTCAACGGCGAATATGTACTGAATCCAGGCAAGACCGCGTTGCTCGGCAGCAAGATGGATTTGGTCGTCGCTGGCACCGAAGCTGCTGTGCTGATGGTCGAGTCCGAGGCCGATGGCCTGTCGGAAGAAGTGATGCTGGGTGCCGTTGTATTCGGTCATGAGCAAGGCAATATCGCCATCGCAGCGATCGACGAACTGGTGCGTGAAGCCGGCAAGCCGGCCTGGGACTGGACTGCGCCTGCCAAGGACGAACCCTTCATCGCCAAGATCAATGGTCTGGCTGAAGAGGCGCTGCGCGCCGCTTACCAGATTCGCAGCAAGCAAGCGCGGACGCAAGCCTGCCGCAGTGTGACTGCGGATGTCCTGAAAGCACTTTCTGACGAAGGTCTTGCCTTTGACAAGGTGGAGATCGACGGTCTGCTGTTCGAGATTGAAGCCCGCATCGTGCGCGGCCAGATCCTCGCCGGCGAGCCACGCATCGACGGTCGCGATACACGCACCGTGCGCCCGATCGAAATCCGCAACAGCATCCTGCCACGTACGCACGGTTCGGCCTTGTTTACCCGTGGTGAAACGCAGGCTCTGGTGGTCGCCACGCTCGGCACCGACCGCGATGCTCAGCGCATTGACGCGCTGGCTGGCGAGTTCGAAGACCGGTTCATGATGCACTACAACATGCCTCCGTTCGCCACTGGCGAAACCGGCCGTGTGGGCTCGCCGAAGCGGCGTGAAATCGGCCATGGTCGTCTGGCCAAGCGCGCGCTGATCGCGGCCCTGCCAAGCAAGGAAGACTTCCCGTACTCGATGCGCGTGGTCTCGGAAATCACCGAATCGAACGGCTCCTCGTCAATGGCTTCGGTCTGCGGCGGCTGCCTGGCATTGATGGATGCTGGCGTACCGATGAAAGCCCATGTGGCCGGTATCGCCATGGGCTTGATCAAGGACGGCAATCGGTTCGCCGTGCTGACGGACATCCTCGGCGACGAGGATCATCTCGGCGATATGGACTTCAAGGTTGCCGGTACCACCGGCGGCATCACCGCTTTGCAGATGGATATCAAGATCCAGGGCATCACCAAGGAAATCATGCAGGTCGCGCTGGCGCAAGCCAAGGAAGCGCGTTTGCATATCCTGGGCAAGATGGTCGAGGCGATGGGCGTGGCCAATACCGAGGTGTCGCAATTTGCGCCGCGTCTGTATACGATGAAGATCAATCCGGAAAAAATCCGTGACGTGATCGGCAAGGGCGGCGCCACGATCCGTGCCTTGACCGAAGAAACCGGCACGACGATCGACATCGGCGAAGATGGCACGATCACGATTGCTTCGACCGACGCTGACAAGGCGGCCCACGCCAAGAAGCGCATCGAAGAGATCACGGCTGAAGTTGAAATCGGCAAGGTTTACGAAGGCGCGATCACCAAGATTCTCGACTTCGGTGCTTTGGTCAACCTGCTGCCGGGCAAGGACGGACTGCTGCATATCAGCCAGATCGCCCATCAGCGCGTTGAAAAGGTCACCGACTTCCTCAAGGAAGGCCAGATCGTCAAGGTCAAGGTGCTTGAGACTGACGAGAAGGGCCGTATCAAGTTGTCGATGAAGGCTTTGATCGACCGTGATGCTGCGCCGGTTCATGTGGCTGGCGACGCACCGCAGTAAATTGCCATGAAGGCAATCGCCATCTCCCGTTTCGGCGGGCCAGAGGTGCTGCAGATGATCGAGCGACCTGATCCGGTCGCCGGTCCAGGCGAAGTCCTGATCGCGGTTGAGGCCTATGGCATCAACCGTCCCGATGTCTTGCAGCGCAAAGGTGCTTATCCGGCACCCCCTGGCGCCAGCGATCTGCCTGGGCTTGAATTGGCCGGGCGCATCAAAGCGGGTGACGCTAAAGAGCTGGCTGCAGCCGGATTGAAAATCGGTGATGCGGTTTGCGCGTTGGTGGCGGGTGGTGCTTATGCGCAGCAATGCACGGCGCCGATCGTCCAATGTCTGCCGGTGCCCAAAGGCTGGACGATGGCCGAAGCGGCCAGTCTGCCTGAGACCTTTTTCACTGTCTGGTCGAATGTGTTCGATCGCGCTGGATTGCAAGCCGGTGAGACTTTGTTGGTTCACGGCGGTAGCAGCGGGATCGGGGTGGCAGCGATTCAACTCGCCAAGGCATTCGGCTGCCGGGTCATTGTGACCGTCGGCAATGCGACCAAGGCCGAAGCCTGTTTGAAACTAGGCGCTGATCTGGCAATCAACTACCGTGAACAGGACTTCGTTGCCGAAGTCAAGGTGGCTACTGCCGGGAAAGGCGTCGATGTGATTTTGGACATGGTCGCAGGACCTTATGTCGAGCGCAACGTCAAATGCCTGGCAGAAGATGGCCGCATCGCGATCATTGCCGTGCAGGGTGGCGTGGTTGCAGGTTTCGATGCCGGCTTGTTGCTGAGGCGGCGTTTGACGATCGTCGGAGCGACTCTGCGACCGCGTTCGCTGGCAGTCAAGGCAAGTATTGCGCGAGCTTTGCATGAGAAAGTCTGGCCAATGCTGGAATCACGCCAAATCAAGCCGATCATCTATCGCGAACTGCCAGCGGCTGAAGCTGCTGCTGCGCATGCGTTGATGGAGTCGGGTGAGCATGTCGGCAAAATTGTGCTGAGTTGGTGAGCCCGGAGAATCAAATGCACAAAAAACTGGTCGTCGGGAATTGGAAGATGTATGGCAGCCGCAGCGCCAACGCCTTGCTGCTGGCCGGGTTAAAGGAAGCCGGACCCTGGAGTGCCGAAGTGGTGGTCTGCGTGCCGTTTCCCTACATCGCCGAGACAGCCTTGGCGCTGACCGGGCAGTCGATTGCCTTCGGCGCTCAGGATTGCTCGGCCCATGAGGCGGGTGCGTTCACCGGCGAAGTTTCGTCGATGATGCTGGCCGATCTGGGCTGCCGTTATGTGATCGTCGGGCATTCAGAGCGGCGTGCCCATCACCATGAAAGCGATCAGCTGGTTGCCGAAAAAGCGCGTGCTGCATTGGCCCATGGGGTCACGCCGATTGTTTGTGTCGGGGAAACCCTGGCCGAACGCGAAGCTGGCCAGACCGAAACCGTGGTTAAACGTCAGTTGGCAGCTGTCATCCATTTGTTGACCCATTGCATCGGTGAAATCGTGCTGGCTTACGAGCCGGTATGGGCTATCGGGACTGGCTTGACCGCCTCGCCGGAGCAGGCTCAGGCCGTGCATAAAGTTTTACGCATGCAGTTGCAGGCGGCCACGAAGAAGGCTGATGCGATGAAGATCTTGTACGGTGGTAGCGTCAAACCTGACAATGCGGCGCAATTGTTCGCGCAGCCAGACATTGACGGCGGCCTGATAGGCGGCGCAGCTTTGAAGGCGGCCGACTTTTCCGCCATCTGCCGCGCTGCGATGTAAAAGAATTCGTCCGGTATCGCCGGGCGCTTTGATGAACGAAAACTGGAAGGTTCGAGATGCAAGTCTGGCTGAATTTGGTGTTGGTGGTGCAGTTGTTGAGTGCGCTGGTGATGATTGGCCTGGTGCTGATCCAGCATGGCAAGGGTGCCGACATGGGGGCATCTTTTGGCAGCGGAGCATCGGGCAGTTTGTTCGGTGCGACCGGCAGCGCGAATTTCCTGTCGCGCAGCACGGCGATCTGTGCCACGGTCTTCTTCGCGTGTACGCTGATGCTGGCTTATATGTCGAACCATCGCGCTGAAGGCGCGGCTGCCGACACCCTGCTTGATCGTGCTGCGCCAGCGCTGCCAGCGTCAGCGCCAGCAGTTGCAGCATCCGGTGCCGCAGCAATTCCGGGTTCTTTGCCTGCCCCGACCGCAGCCCCAGCGCCGATTGCCGCCGCTTCCGCAGCCAAGTGATCGGCAGCGTCGGCGAAGCCTCGCGGCACCGATGCTGAATCCAGACAAATCGCTGTTTTTACCTCAAGCAGGCAATTTTTTCGTTATAGAATACCCTCGGTTCCTGTGCGCAGTTCCTCAAGCAAACTCAGGTTCCAGTAAGAATTTCAAGAGTTATCGGCCGTCGTGGTGAAATTGGTAGACACGCTATCTTGAGGGGGTAGTGGCGAAAGCTGTGCGAGTTCGAGTCTCGCCGACGGCACCATAAGAAAATCAGCAGTTTTTTGCGCGGGTAAGCGATGAAATTGTGCGTAAAAGCTGTTGCGTGAGGGGAAGTTACTGCAGCTTTCCTTGCGCTGGACCAAATGCGAGCTCGGTAACAGGGCTTATATTCTGTTGCACATCCACCCGAAGCTGTTTTTGAATTGTTGCCCGCAGTCTCCAGCCATCTGACTGGCAACTCTAGAGAGCGTCAACCATGAATCTGGATCAGTACCTCCCCGTCATCCTCTTCATCCTGGTGGCTGCAGGCGTTGGCATAGCGCCACAGTTGCTCGGCTTTCTGCTCGGCCCGAATCGGCCCGATGCAGCCAAGAATTCCCCTTACGAATGTGGTTTCGAGGCATTTGAAGATGCGCGCATGAAATTCGATGTGCGGTATTACCTCGTAGCGATTCTTTTTATTTTGTTTGACTTGGAAATCGCTTTTCTTTTTCCCTGGGCAGCAGCGCTGCGGGAGATTGGAACAGTCGGTTTCTGGTCCATGATGATTTTCCTGGGCATTCTGGTCGTGGGGTTTATCTACGAGTGGAAAAAAGGCGCTCTGGATTGGGAATGATGGCAATTTGACCCGAAGGCAGGGATATGGGTATCGAAGGCGTATTGAAAGAAGGTTTTGTCACCACGTCGGTAGACAAATTGATCAACTGGTCCAAGACCGGATCGCTCTGGCCCATGACTTTCGGTCTGGCTTGCTGCGCGATTGAAATGATGCATGCAGGTGCGGCGCGCTACGACATTGACCGCTTCGGGATGTTGTTTCGGCCCAGTCCGCGGCAGTCGGATCTGATGATCGTCGCCGGCACGCTGTGCAACAAGATGGCACCGGCCTTGCGCAAGGTCTACGACCAGATGGCCGAGCCGCGCTGGGTGATTTCGATGGGCTCTTGTGCCAATGGCGGCGGCTATTACCACTACAGTTATTCTGTGGTGAGGGGGTGCGACAGGATCGTTCCCGTAGACATCTATGTGCCGGGATGTCCGCCGACTGCTGAAGCCTTGCTGTACGGCATCCTGCAATTGCAGGCCAAGATCCGGCGCGAAAACACCATCGCGCGCTGAGGACCTGCACCAGATGAGCAAACTAGATACCCTGCAAGCGTCGTTGGAAGCGGCCCTTGGCGAGCGAATCCAGCAAATCAAGCGTCAATTCGGTGAAATCGCGATCCAGGTTTCTGCGGCCGATTACCTCGACGTTGCTGGTATTTTGCGTGATCACGCGGATCTGCAATTCGAGCAGTTGATCGACCTCTGTGGCATCGATTACAGCAGCTATGGGGACGGCGCATACACCGGACCGCGTTTTGCCGTGGCAACGCAGTTGCTGTCGGTGGCAAGGAACTGGCGTCTGCGCCTGAAGGTCTTTTGCCCTAATGATGAAATGCCGCTTGTCGCCGCGCTGACGCCGGTCTGGAGCTCAGCCAACTGGTACGAGCGTGAGGCTTTTGATCTGTTCGGCATCATCTTCGACGGGCATGAGGACTTGCGTCGCATCCTGACGGACTATGGCTTTATCGGCCATCCGATGCGAAAGGACTTCCCAACCGAGGGCAACGTCGAGATGCGCTACGACGCTGAAGCCAAGCGCGTGGTCTATCAGCCGGTGACGATCGAGGCGCGTGAAATCACGCCTCGCATCATCCGCGAAGAAAATTACGGCGGCTTGTAAACCATGGCAGACATCAAGAACTACACGCTGAATTTTGGTCCACAGCATCCAGCGGCGCATGGCGTGCTGAGGTTGGTGCTTGAGCTGGACGGCGAGGTTATCCAGCGTGCCGATCCGCATATCGGCTTGCTGCACCGCGCGACCGAAAAACTGGTTGAGACCAAGACCTATATCCAGGCCTTGCCCTATATGGACCGTCTCGACTATGTGTCGATGATGGCCAACGAGCATGCGTACTGCCTGGCGATCGAAAAGATGCTGGATCTCGAGGTGCCGATCCGGGCGAAGTACATCCGGGTGCTGTTTGCCGAAATCACCCGGCTGCTGAACCATCTGATGTGGCTTGGTGCCCATGGTCTCGATTGCGGCGCGATGAATGTGCTGATCTACGCTTTCCGCGAGCGTGAAGATCTTTTCGACATGTACGAAGCGGTGTCGGGCGCACGGATGCACGCGGCTTATTTCCGGCCGGGCGGCGTCTACCGTGATCTGCCTGAACAGATGGCGCAGTACAAGGTCAGCAAGATCAAGAATGCCAAAACGATCGCGATGCTCAACGAGAATCGCTCGGGTAGCCTGCTCGATTACATCGAGGATTTCTGCAAGCGCTTCCCGAAGAACGTCGACGATTACGAGACCTTGTTGACCGACAACCGGATCTGGAAGCAGCGCACTGTCGGTATCGGCGTAGTCTCGCCTGAACGAGCGCTGAACCTCGGTTTCACCGGCGCCATGCTGCGCGGCTCGGGTGTTGCCTGGGATCTGCGCAAGTCCCAGCCCTACGATGTCTACGCCAAGATGGACTTCGATGTGCCGGTCGGAACTCATGGCGATACCTATGACCGCTATCTGGTGCGGGTCGAGGAAATGCGTCAGTCAAATCGGATCATGCAGCAATGCGTTGCCTGGTTGCGGGCAAACCCGGGGCCGGTGATTACCGACAATCCCAAGGTTGCACCTCCCGCACGCGTCGACATGAAGTCGAATATGGAAGCGCTGATCCATCACTTCAAGCTTTTCACTGAGGGCTTCCATGTGCCAGCTGGAGAGGCTTACGCAGCGGTCGAACATCCCAAGGGTGAGTTTGGCATTTATATCGTCAGCGATGGTGCCAACAAACCATACCGCCTGAAAATCCGGGCGCCTGGTTTTTCCCATCTGGCCGCGCTGGACGAAATGTCGCGTGGTCACATGATTGCTGACGCCGTTGCCGTGATCGGCACGATGGACATTGTTTTCGGCGAGGTCGACCGATGAGCGAAGAATTTGTTTTGAGCGCGGCCAGCGAAGCCTTGTTTGCCCGCGAAGTCGCCAAGTACCCGACCGAACAGAAGGCCTCAGCGGTGATGGCCTGCTTGGCCATTGTCCAGAATGAGATCGGCTATGTGTCGCGCGCCAGTGAGGATGTGGTGGCGGCCTATCTGGGCATGCCGCCGATCGCAGTCTACGAGGTCACGACTTTTTACAATATGTACAACCAGCGGCCGCTGGGAAAATACAAGTTGAACGTTTGCACCAATCTGCCTTGCCAGTTACGCAACGGTCAGCAGGCGCTGAATCATTTGTGTGCAAAGCTTGGTGTCGAAGCGGGCGGTACCACCGTTGACGGTTTGTTCACCGTGCAGCAGAGCGAATGCCTGGGTGCTTGTGCCGATGCGCCGGTGCTGCTGGTCAACGACCGGCAGATGTGCAGTTTCATGAGCCATCAACGTATCGACGAGCTGGTCGATACCTTGAAAGCCCATGCTGGCGAGAACTGAAGGATGGCAAGCATGCTGGATCTCTCCAAGTTTCAGGCCAATGGCAGTGAAACCTGTTTCCATGACCGACATATCGAGCCGCAGATCGTTGCTGGTTTGAATGGTGGCAACTGGCGTCTGAAGGACTATGAGGCGCGCGGTGGCTACGCGGCCTTGCGCAAGATTCTGAAGGGCGAGGGCGCTGCTGAAGGCCTGCCGCTGACCCAGGATCAGGTCATTGCCGAAGTCAAGGCCTCCGGATTGCGCGGTCGCGGCGGTGCCGGCTTCCCGACCGGGCTGAAGTGGAGCTTCATGCCACGCCAGTTCCCGGGTGCGAAATACCTGGTCTGCAACTCGGACGAAGGCGAGCCGGGTACTTGCAAGGACCGCGACATCCTGATGTTCAATCCGCATATCGTGATCGAAGGCATGGCAATTGCCGCATTCGCGATGGGCATCAAGGTCGGTTACAACTATATCCACGGTGAAATTTTCGAGGTCTACGAGCGCTTCGAAGCCGCACTCGAAGAAGCCCGCGCTGCAGGCCTGCTGGGTGACAACATCCTTGGCTCTGAGTTCAGTTTTCAGCTGCATGCTTCGCATGGCTTTGGCGCCTATATCTGCGGCGAAGAAACAGCGCTGCTTGAATCCCTCGAAGGCAAGAAGGGCCAGCCCCGCTTCAAACCGCCTTTTCCTGCCAGTTTCGGCCTCTATGGCAGCCCGACGACGATCAACAACACCGAGACCTTTGCCGCGGTGCCATGGATCATCCGCAATGGTGGCAAGCCTTATCTCGAGATCGGCAAGCCCAACAACGGCGGTACCAAGCTGTTCTCGGTCTCGGGTGATGTAGAGCGCCCAGGCAATTACGAGATCCCGCTCGGGACGCCGTTCGCCAAGCTGCTGGAACTCGCCGGCGGCGTGCGCAAAGGGCGGCAATTGAAGGCCGTGATTCCTGGTGGCAGTTCGGCACCGATCCTGCCGGCCAGCGTGATGATGGAATGCACGATGGACTATGACTCGATCGCCAAGGCCGGGTCGATGCTGGGTTCGGGTGCCGTCATCGTCATGGACGACAGCCGTTGCATGGTCAACAGCTTGTTGCGACTGGCTTATTTCTATGCCCATGAGTCCTGCGGCCAATGCACGCCTTGCCGCGAAGGCACCGGCTGGATGCACCGTGTGATCGAACGTATCGCACATGGAAAAGGTCGGATCGAGGACATCGATCTGCTGAATTCCGTAGCTGACAACATTCAGGGCCGTACGATCTGTGCGCTCGGCGATGCTGCGGCGATGCCGGTGCGCGCCATGATCAAGCATTTCAAACAAGAGTTCGTTCATCTGATCGAACACAAGACGGCAATGGTGCCGGCCTCGCTCTGAGCGCAGGACAGGATAAGCAATGGTTGAAATTGAACTCGACGGTCAAAAGGTAGAGGTTGCGGCCGGTAGCATGGTCATGCATGCCGCCGAAAAAGCCGGGACCTACATCCCGCATTTCTGCTACCACAAGAAGCTCTCGATTGCCGCCAACTGCCGCATGTGTCTGGTGGAAGTGGAAAAAGCGCCCAAGCCGATGCCTGCCTGCGCAACGCCGGTGACGCAGGGCATGATCGTTCGCACCAAGAGTGAAAAAGCCATCCAGGCCCAGAAGGGCGTGATGGAATTCCTGCTGATCAACCATCCACTCGATTGCCCGATCTGCGACCAGGGCGGTGAATGCCAGTTGCAGGATTTGGCGGTCGGATATGGCGGTGGCAAGTCGCGCTACACAGAAGAAAAGCGTGTTGTCTTCCACAAGAACGTCGGTCCTTTGGTTTCGATGGAAGAAATGAGCCGCTGCATCCATTGCACGCGTTGCGTTCGTTTTGGCCAGGAAATCGCTGGCGTGATGGAACTCGGCATGGCCCATCGCGGCGAACATGCCGAGATCCAGACCTTTGTTGGCCGCTCGGTCGACTCGGAGTTGTCGGGCAATATGATCGACATCTGCCCGGTTGGCGCGCTGACCAGCAAACCCTTCCGCTATAGCGCCCGCACTTGGGAGCTGTCGCGTCGCAAGAGCATCAGCCCGCATGACAGCACCGGTGCCAATCTGATCATTCAGGTCAAGAACAATCAGGTGATGCGTGTCGTTCCGCTCGAGAACGAGGCGGTCAACGAATGCTGGATTGCCGACCGCGATCGCTTTTCCTATGAGTCGCTGAACAGCAGCGAGCGGTTGACGCAACCGATGATCAAGCAGGGCGGTGCCTGGAAAACCGTCGACTGGACGACTGCACTTGAATATGTCGCCAATGGCCTGAAGAACATCAAGGCTGACCATGGCGCGGCTGCGATCGGTGCGCTGGGCTCGGCTCACAGCACGGTCGAAGAGCTGTATCTGCTGGGCCAGTTGATGCGCGGTCTGGGCAGTCAGAATATTGACCATCGCTTGCGTCAGGCTGATTTCAGCAATCTGGCGCAAGCCGGCCATGCCCATTGGCTCGGGACCTCGATTGCCTCCTTGAGCAACCTCGACCGAGCGCTGGTCGTTGGATCATTCCTGCGCAAGGACCATCCGCTGTTTGCGCAGCGACTGCGTCAGGCTGTTCGCCAGGGCGGGCAGGTGCTGAGCATCAACGCGAGTGCGGATGACTGGCTGATGCCGGTTGCCGCCCGCATCAACACTGCACCGGGCGCCTGGGTCCAAGCACTTGCCGATGTCGCCACCGCAATTGCCGCTGCTACCGGCGCTGCTGCACCGGCAACAGGCCAGGCAACCGAAGCTGCGCAGGCCATCGCAACCGCCTTGCTGTCAGGACAAAGCAAAGCCTTGTTGCTCGGCAATCTGGCTGCCCAGCATCCTCAAGCAGCCAGTCTCTTGAGCTTGGCCAACTGGATCGCCGCGCAGGTTGGCGCCAGCGTCGGTTATCTGAGCGCTGCTGCGAATACCGTCGGCGCACAGTTGGTCGGTGCCTTGCCGCAAGCAGGTGGTTTGGATGCCGGACAGATGCTGGCAGGCCCGGGACTGAAGGGCTTGCTGCTGCTGAACAATGATCCCTTGCTCGACAGTGCCAACCCGGCGGCTGCCGCTACGGCCATGGCCGGCGCCGGCATGGTCGTCGTGATGGGTTCGTTCAAGACCGGCCTCGATTACGCCGATGTGCTGTTGCCGACTGCTCCGTTCACCGAGACTTCGGGCACTTTCATCAATGCCGAAGGGCTGGCTCAGAGTTTTGTCGGTGTCGTCAAGCCCTTGGGCGAGACAAGGCCGGGCTGGAAGATTCTGCGCGTGCTCGGCAATCTGCTGGCCATTGATGGCTTTGAGCAGGATAGTTCGGAGCAGGTGCGAGACGAAGCGCTGGGGCAGGGTGCTGACCTTGGCGCCAGGTTGAGTAATGATTCCTCAGCCTTGGTTCATTTGGGTGTCTCGACCAATGCCTTTGAACGACTGGCCGATGTGCCGATTTACGCGACCGACATCCTGGTCCGCAATGCGAGCTCTCTGCAGTTGACACAGGACGCCCGTCAAGCTGCAATGGCTTCCTTGCCCAAGGCCTTGTGGGAACAGTTGGAATTGAGCCCCGGCGCGCAGGTCCGGGTCACACAGGCAGGTGGTGGCGCGGTGCAACTGCCGGCCAGGTTGGACGCCGGTCTGGCTTTCAATGTCGTGCGTGTGCCGGCAGGTTTGCCAGAAACAGCAGCCCTCGGTGCCGGCTTTGGCACCCTGACCGTTGCCAAGGCTTGAGGCGAGGACAGCAATGATTGAAACCTTCAACCAAATCGGGCTGTCGCTGCTCGGCGGAGCCTGGCCTGTGGTCTGGACGCTGATCAAGATCATCGTGCTGGTGGCACCGCTGATGGGCTGCGTCGCCTATCTGACGTTGTGGGAGCGCAAGGCGATCGGCTGGACCCAGATCAGGCCGGGACCGAATCGGGTCGGCCCGTTCGGCCTGTTGACGCCGATTGCCGATGCGGTCAAGTTGATCTTCAAGGAAATCATCGTTCCTTCGGCGGCCAACAAGAGGCTGTTCTTCCTCGGTCCGGTCATGACCATCATGCCGGCGCTGGCCGCCTGGGTGGTTGTGCCGTTCGGCCCGGACGTGGTGCTGGCCAATGTCAACGCGGGTCTGCTGTTGCTGATCGCGATCACCTCGATGGAGATCTACGGCGTGCTGATCGCCGGTTGGGCATCCAATTCGAAATATGCCTTGCTGGGGGCATTGCGTGCTTCGGCGCAGATGGTGTCCTACGAAATCCCGATGGGATTTGCTCTGGTCATCGTGCTGATGATCAGCGGCAGTTTGAATCTCAGCGACATCGTGATGAGCCAGAACAAGGGACTGTTCGCAGGCGCCGGCATGTCCTTCCTGTCATGGAATTGGCTGCCCTTGCTGCCGGTGTTTGTGGTCTATTTCATCTCGGGCCTGGCGGAGACCAACCGCCATCCGTTCGACGTCGTCGAAGGCGAGTCTGAAATCGTTGCCGGCCACATGATTGAATACTCGGGCATGTCGTTCGCGATGTTCTTCCTGGCTGAATACGCCAACATGATCCTGGTGTCGATCCTGACTGTGCTGCTGTTCCTCGGCGGCTGGTTGTCGCCGCTGGCCATGCTTGATTTCATTCCGGGCTGGATCTGGTTGGGGATGAAGACCTTTGTCGTCGTCACCATGTTCCTCTGGGTGCGCGCTTCCTTCCCACGCTACCGCTATGACCAGATCATGCGTCTGGGCTGGAAGATCTTCATCCCTGTGACCCTGGTCTGGCTGGTCGTTGTCGGCCTGTGGATCCAGTCGCCATTCAATATCTGGAAGTGACAACTGAGATGTCTGCAGTGAGCACATTCGTCAATTCAATCAAGAGCTTCATGCTGCTTGAGCTGTTCCAGGGCTTGGCCGTCACTGGCAGGCATTTCTTTGCGCGCAATATCACGGTGCAATTCCCGGAAGAAAAAACCCCGATTTCGCCGCGTTTTCGTGGACTGCATGCCTTGCGCCGCTATGAAAACGGCGAAGAGCGCTGCATCGCCTGCAAGCTCTGCGAAGCAGTTTGCCCGGCCATGGCGATCACGATTGAATCCGAACAGCGCGAAGACGGTTCGCGCCGGACGACGCGCTATGACATCGACCTGACCAAGTGCATTTTTTGCGGCTTCTGCGAAGAAAGTTGCCCGGTCGATTCGATCGTCGAGACCAGCATCTTCGAGTACCACGGCGAAAAGCGCGGTGATCTGTATTTCACCAAGGACATGCTGCTGGCCGTCGGTGACCGCTACGAAACTGAAATTGCCGCCCAGAAGGAGGCCGACGCCAAGTACCGCTGAAGCACTCGATCCGGTCACCATACCGGATCTGGTGGTCTAGGCCCATCTTGCTGGAACCGCATGGACATCACAACTTTCCTCTTCTACCTGTTCTCGGCCGTGTTGCTGGGTGGGGCATTCCGTGTCATCACGGCACGCAACACCGTTCACGCAGCGCTGTTCCTGATACTGGCTTTTTTCAACGCCGCCTGTATCTGGATGCTGCTGAAAGCCGAGTTCCTGGCCATCGTGCTGGTGCTGGTCTATATCGGCGCGGTGATGGTGCTGTTCCTGTTCGTCGTGATGATGCTGGATTTCAATTCCGACGGCGCACGTGATGGCTTCTGGAAGCATATGCCGCTGGCCGGCCTGGTCGGTGCCTTGATCGCGCTTGAAATGGCCGCGATCCTGATGGGTGGATTCAGGCTCAATCAGGCGCCTGAACCCAGTGCCGCAGCCATGCAGTTGGGCAATACCAAGATGCTCGGCATTGCCATTTACACGCAATATCTTTACCCGCTGCAGATCGCTGCAGTGCTGCTGCTGGTCGCCATCATCGCGGCGATTGCTCTGACCTTGCGGCATCGCACCGACTCGCTCCGGCAGGACCCTTCTGAACAGGTCAAGGTCAAGAAGGCCGACCGCTTGCGCATCATCAAGGTCGCGCCGACAGTCGAGGCCGAACTACCCGCAGCGGCTGAACCGGGAGCCACATCATGATGACTTTGACCTTGGGACATTTCCTGACCCTGGGCGCGATGCTGTTCGCCTTGTCGGTTGTTGGCATTTTCATGAATCGCAGGAACCTGATCGTGCTGCTGATGGCGATCGAGTTGATGCTGCTGGCGGTGAATCTGAACTTCATCGCCTTCGCGCATTACCTCGGTGACATGGCGGGTCAGGTGTTCGTGTTCTTCATCCTGACTGTGGCGGCGGCTGAATCGGCGATCGGCCTGGCCATCCTGGTTGTGCTGTTCCGCAACCGCGCCACCATCAATGTCGATGAGCTCGACGCGCTGAAGGGCTGATAGCCAAATGACTGCACAACTCTCTCAGAACATGCTGCTGGCAGTACCGCTGGCCCCGCTGGCTGGCGCTGTCGTGGCCGGACTGTTCGGCAAGCAGGTGGGCCGCCGCGGCGCCCATACGATCACAATTCTCGGTGTATTGATCGCTTTCATCATTTCGGTGATGACGCTGCGGGCGGTGGCGCTTGAAGGCGCTCGCTTCAACCAGACCATTTATGAATGGATGGTGGTCGGCGGCCTGAAGATGGAAGTCGGATTTCTGATCGACGGACTGACCGCGATGATGATGTGTGTGGTCAGCTTCGTCTCGCTGATGGTGCATATCTACACCATCGGCTATATGGAGGAAGACGCCGGCTACCAGCGCTTCTTCAGCTATATCTCGCTGTTCACCTTCAGCATGCTGATGCTGGTGATGAGCAACAACATGCTGCAACTGTTCTTCGGCTGGGAGGCGGTTGGACTGGTTTCTTACCTGTTGATCGGTTTCTGGTACACCAAGCCAACGGCGATCTTTGCCAATATGAAGGCCTTCCTCGTCAACCGGGTTGGTGACTTCGGCTTCATTCTCGGCATCGGTTTGCTGGTCGCTTATGGCGATTCGCTGAACTACGCTGAAATCTTCGCCAAGAAGGACGCCTTGGCGCAGATTGCCTTCACTGCGCCGCTGTGGGGCAGCGACTGGATGATGTTGAGCGTAGCCTGCATCTGCCTGTTCATTGGAGCGATGGGCAAGAGTGCGCAGTTCCCCCTGCATGTCTGGCTGCCTGATTCGATGGAAGGTCCGACACCGATTTCGGCCTTGATCCACGCCGCAACCATGGTCACAGCGGGGATCTTCATGGTCGCCCGCATGAGTCCGCTGTTTGAGTTGTCGGACACAGCCTTGAATTTTGTGCTGCTGATCGGCGCGGTCACTGCCTTGTTCATGGGCTTCATGGGCCTGATACAGAACGACATCAAGCGCGTCGTTGCCTACTCGACCCTGTCGCAGCTGGGTTATATGACGGTCGCGCTGGGCGCCTCGGCCTATTCGGTCGCAGTGTTCCACCTGATGACCCATGCCTTCTTCAAGGCCCTGCTGTTCCTCGCCGCCGGTTCGGTGATCATCGGCATGCACCATGATCAGGACATCCGCAATATGGGCGGTCTGCGCAAGTACATGCGCATCACCTGGATCACCTCTTTGCTCGGATCTTTGGCCTTGATAGGCATGCCGCTGTTCTCGGGTTTCTACTCCAAGGACAGCATCATCGAAGCGGTCCATGCCAGCCACCTGCCGGCCGCCGGTTTCGCCTATTTCGCCGTCGTAGCCGGTGTTTTCGTGACCGCGTTCTATTCTTTCCGGATGTATTTCCTGGTCTTTCATGGCAAGGAAAACTTTCGCCACAAGCCGTTTCCTGGCGAGCATGACCATCACGATGATCATCACCACGAGCCGCATGTTCCGCATGAGTCGCCTTGGGTTGTGACGGCGCCTTTGATCCTGCTGGCGATTCCGTCGGTCGTGATCGGCTTCATGGCGATCGAGCCGATGCTGTTCGGTGATTTTTTCAATGATTCGATCGCGGTCAA
This sequence comes from Burkholderiales bacterium, assembly GCA_947446685.1. Taxonomy (GTDB): domain Bacteria; phylum Pseudomonadota; class Gammaproteobacteria; order Burkholderiales; family Burkholderiaceae_C; genus Paucibacter_A. Next base: position 959 of record CANFIC010000010.1, on the reverse strand, counting down.
TGGAACCTTGCACCATGCGATGGCGGAGTTGAAGCATGAGTTTGACGGCGCTGCAGCCATGGCCCTGCATGGACTGACTGCATTGCCGTTCTGGCTGGCAATGTCGGGCGTGGCCTTGTCTTACCTGTTCTATATGGTCAAGCCTGGGATTCCGGCAGCGATCGCCCGCATCTGTTCACCAATCATGACCCTGCTCGAAAACAAGTACTACATGGACTGGTTCAACGAGAACGTCCTGGCACGTGCAGCGCGCGGCCTTGGCATTGCCTTCTGGCGTGGTGGCGACATGGCCTTGATCGACGGGGTATTGATCAATGGTTCGGCGCGCACGATCGGCAATGTTGCCAGTATGGTTCGGCGCGTCCAGACAGGCCATTTGTACTGGTATGCGCTGGTGATGATTCTGGGCGTGATCGGATTGATGACGTGGCAGCTGTGGCCCTTTATATGGCCCCAATTCAAGACCCTTGCCGGTCTTTGATTGAGGGCGGAGAACAAGAATGTTGCTAAGTCTTGCCATTTTTCTACCCATCGTCAGTGGCTTGTTGCTGCTGGCAGTCGGGCGTGACGACCAGGCCAACGCGGCGCGCTGGATAGCTTTGCTGGCCGCGTTGGCCAGTCTCGCGGTGACCTTGCCGCTGATCAGCGGCTTCGATACGGCGACTGCTGCGATGCAGTTCGTCGAAAATCAGCCCTGGATCGATCGTTTCAATGTGCGCTACCACCTCGGTCTTGACGGCATTTCCCTGTGGTTTGTGCCGCTGACTGCCTTCATCAATGTCATCGTCGTGATCGCGGCTTGGGAATCGGTGACCAAGCGCGTCAACCAATATCTGGGCGCTTTCATGATCCTGTCGGGATTGATGATTGGTGTCTTTTCGGCGCTCGACGGCCTGCTGTTTTATGTCTTCTTCGAGGCCACGCTGATTCCGATGTACATCATCATCGGCGTCTGGGGC
>CANFIC010000009.1 GCA_947446685.1 Burkholderiales bacterium | reverse complement strand
GCCATCATGGCGGTCAAGGCCGCCGCTTTCAACATGCTCTTCATCAGAATGCAGTCCCGATCTGGAATTGGAATTTCTCTATTCTATCTGTGGGTTTCTTGCGCAACGGTACGCCATAACTCAGGCGCAACGGGCCCATCGGTGAAATCCAGCTTAAACCGATACCCGCCGAAGCGCGCACCGAGTCACCAGTGATTTTCTCCTGCGAGCCCCACACATTGCCCGCATCCATGAATCCAAACAAACGGAAGGTCTTGTCATTGCCGCCGCCCGGAACCGGGATATACAACTCGGCATTGGCATTGACCCGCCGACTGCCGCCAGTATAAGAGCCCGTCACATCAACCGGACCCAATGAGCCGGCCTGAAAAACCCGCACCGAGCCCAGTCCGCCTGCATAGAAATTCTTGAAGATCGGATAAGGCAGTCCGCCCAACCCGATGCCCCAGCCCAGTTCGCTGTTGATCCCGAGGGTGATCTTGTTGGTCAGCGCGATGTACTGCTGGTATTGCAGATTGGCACGCACATAGCGGGCATCTCCGGCAGGACTGATTTCAAAGTTGACGCGCTGGTATCTACCCGTCGTCGGGGAAATCACGCTGTCGCGGTTGTCTCGTTGCCAACCGATCGTCAATGGCAGGGCAATGCTGTTCTGGCCGAACTGCTGGGTGAACAGCAGATAGCTGTTCGGCAGGCCAACCGAGGTACTGATCGTCGTGCGCTCGTAGCCGGTGCCGAAAAACACCGTATCGAGTTCGGAGAACGGGACGCCAAACCGTATCGAGCCGCCATGGGTGACCAGCTGATATTGCTCACCCAGCGTATTCAGCGGCTTGGTCGTGCGGTAGAAAAGGTCCAGCGCGCGCGATACCCCGTCGACTGTGAAGTAAGGGTCGACCGTACTCAGAACGACGGCACGGCCGGTGGCTGCCGTGTTGATTTCGAGGCCCAGATAGTTGCCTGAGCCGAAAACATTTTCCTGCTTGATCGACCCTGTCAGTGACAGCTTTTGCTGGCTCGAGTAGCCGGCGCCGACCATGATGTTGCCGGTCGGACGTTCGGTCACATTCAGCACGACATCGACCTGATCCTGAGCGCCGGGCACTTCAGTCGTGTCAATCGTGACTTCCTTGAAATAGCCCAGCCGCTCGACCCGGTCGCGTGAGGCCTTGATGCGTTGACCGTCATACCAGGCTGACTCGAACTGCCTGAACTCGCGCCGGATCACTTCGTCGCGTGTCCGGGTATTGCCGGAAATGAGGACGCGGCGCACATAGACACGGCGCTGCGGCTCAGCTACGAAAGTCACCACTACCTGCCCGGTGGCGCGGTCGATCTCGGGCCGGCTGTCGACACGCGCGAACGCATAGCCGAATGAGCCGTACAGGTCGGAAAATGCCCGCGTCGTTTGCGCTACCGCCTCACCCTGGTAAGCCTGACCGGGCTTCAAAACGATCAGGCGTTTGAAATCCTCGTCACGACCCAGGAAATCGCCTTCCAGTTTGACCGCCGTAACGGTGTATGGCTGGCCTTCACTGATCGTCACGGCGATGTTGATGCTCTGCTTGTCAGGCGAAATCGTCACCTGGGTCGAAGTCACTGCAAACTCGAGATAGCCGCGGTTCAGGTAATAGGAGCGCAGTGTTTCCAGGTCGGCGTTCAGCTTGGAACGCGAATAGCGGTCGGTCTTGGTGTACCAGGTGAGCCAACCGCTGGTCGACTGCTCAAGCAAGCCCAGCAGCGTGCTCTCGGAGGCCAATGTGCTGCCGAGAATGCGTATTTCACCGATTTTTGCAGGTTCGCCTTCAGTCACGGTAAAGCTGACATTGACGCGGTTGCGCTCAATCGGCGTCACAGTGGTCGTGACCTCGGCACCATAAAGGCTGCGGGTCAGGTATTGGCGTTTGAGTTCCTGCTCGGCCCGGTCAGCCAGGGCTTTGTCGAAGGGTTTGCCCTCGCCGATGCCGACTTCTTTCAACGACTTATTGAGCGCCTCGGTATCAAATTCTTTCAAACCGATGAAACTGACATTGGCGATGATCGGCCGCTCTTCAATGATCACCACCGCTGAAGCGCCGTCGATATTGATGCGCACGTCCTTGAACAAGCCGGTGGCGAACAAGGCGCGCAATGCCGCCGCACCCTTGTCGTCGTTATAGGTATCACCGATGCGGAACGGCAAGGACGCAAAAACCGTCCCGGGGTCGGTGCGGTTCAAGCCCTCGACGCGAATGTCCTTCAACACGAACGGATCAACTGCCCAGGCAGCGCCGCTCTGCATTGCGGCCGCAAGGGCCAAGGTCAGGAATGAGGGGCGCATCTTTGCGCTGAATCTTTGAGATGAGGACATGCAGGTAGGGTCAATGCAGGCCCGTCAAGCGGACCACGTCGTTGGAAAGGGCCAAAGCCATCATCAGTATCAGGATCAGCGCGCCCGCGCGCTGCAGTTGCGTTTGCCACCATTCCGATATTGCCCGGCCGGTGATTCCCTCAAAACAATAATACATCAGGTGCCCGCCATCCAACATCGGCAATGGCAGCAGGTTGAGGATGCCAAGGCTGACACTGAGCAGACCGAGGAAACCCAGGTAATGCGCCAAACCCATGCGAACTGATTGACCTGCGTAGTCGGCGATGGTCAGCGGACCACTGAGATTTTGCAATGAAGCCTCGCCGACGAGCATCCTGCCGAACATCTTCAGGGTCATCCAGGAGATGTCTGTTGTGCGTTCGAAGCCGCGCAGCAGGCCGTCAAAAAAGCCGTAGCGTACGGTGACCAGCGCGGGCGCGGCGCCGACCATCACCTCGAGCCGGCCGACCGGCTTGCCTGCATCGACAAGCACCTTGGGCGTCACTGGCAGTTCCAGCAACTGCCCGGCGCGCTCGATCCGCCAGAGCATCGTGCGCGCCTCTCCGTCCAGCACCGCTGCCCTGATCAACCGGCGCAGCGTGGCAGCATCGGCAAGCAAGGCGCCGTCGACAGCCTGCACCAGGTCGCCAGACTTCAGACCGGCCTGATCGCCCGCGCCACCCGGGCTCACCTTCCCCAGCAGCGGCGGACTGAAGGGACCGCCCAAGCCGATTTTGCGCAGCGATTGCGCGTCGAGTTCGCTGCCGTCCAGCCGGTCGGTATCGAGGACCAGCGTACGGCGGCCATGTCCATCGGCATCAGTGGCGTCCAAATGCAATTTGCGCCCGGCCTCGACCGCCTCGGTCAGGCGCCAGCTCAGTTCCGACAGCGATTGCAGTTCATGCCATTCCTGGCCATCGGTCGAACTCGCCTGCACCCAGTCGCCAGCGCGCATACCCGCACGCTCGGCCACCGATCCCGCCAGCGGTGCACCCAGCAGCGCCTTGGGCTCTTCCAGGCCGATCCAATTGACGCTGGCAAACAGCAACAAAGCCAAAAGCAAATTCGCCAGCGGCCCTGCCGCCACGATGGCGACGCGCTGGCGCAATGGCCGGTTATTGAAGGCCTGACCGGTCAGCTCCGAGGGTACCGGCCCTTCGCGCTCATCCAGCATCCTCACATAGCCGCCCAAAGGCAGCAGGCAGAGCGTGAACTCGGTGGCATCGGGTCCGTTCTGACGTCGCCAGATGACGCGCCCGAATCCGACTGAAAAGCGCAGCACCTTCACACCGCAAAGGCGGGCGACCCGGTAATGCCCGTACTCATGCACGATGATCAACAGACACAAGGTCACCACGAAAGCCAGCAAGGTACTCATGCAGCCACCTTCTGGATCAAGTCCCGGGCATATCGTCTGGCGCGCTGATCGAGTTCCAGCAACCCTTCAACGCTGGCGCATTCGCCTTTGTGCGGTGGCAAGTTCTCAAGGCTTTGCAGATTGATCTGATGAATTTGATCAAAACGCAGCCGGTGCTCCAGAAATGCCGCCACGGCTTCCTCGTTGGCGGCATTCAGGACTGCGGTTGCACCTTCGGGCCCGGCCAGGGCCTGCCAGGCAAGAAAGAGCCCCGGGAAACGATTTTCATCGGCGGGCTCGAAGCTCAGCGCAGGCAGACTCAGCAGATCAAGCCGGCTCGCGCCCGCTTCGATGCGCTCGGGAAAGGACAGCCCGAAAGCGATCGGCACACGCATGTCGGGCGTGCCCAGTTGCGCCAGCACCGACATGTCGCGGCACACCACCATCGAGTGCACGATGCTTTGAGGATGGATGATGACCTTGATCTGCTCGGGCGCCAGGCCGAACAGCCAGCGCGCCTCGATCACTTCCAGCGCCTTGTTCATCATCGTGGCCGAGTCGACCGAAATCTTGCGGCCCATGACCCAGTTCGGATGCGCGCAAGCCTGATCTGGTGTGACCGAAGCCAGGGTAGCTGGATCACGCTGGCGAAACGGGCCGCCTGAAGCCGTCAACACGATATGGTCGATGCGCTGTGCCCAGGTCCCCTGGTCTTCGGGGAGGCATTGGAATATCGCCGAATGTTCGCTGTCGATCGGCAGCAGCGTCGCGCCACCCGCTGCAACGGCACGCATGAACAAGGCCCCGCCGACAACGATCGCTTCCTTGTTGGCCAGCAGCAAGCGCTTGCCGGCGTGCGCCGCAGCCAGACAAGGCGCCAGGCCGGCAGCGCCGACAATCGCCGCCATCACCGCATCGACCTCGGGATGCGCCGCCACCTCGGCCAGGCTGGCTGCACCGTCGAGCACTTCGGTCCGGCTGCCATGTTCACGCAATTGGCGCCGCAACTGCGCCGCGAGCAAGGGATCAGGCATCACTGCAAACCGCGGCTGCCAGCTCAGGCATTGCCCGAGCAGGGCATCGACACGACTCATCGCGCTGAGGGCGAACACCTGATAGCGATCCGGGTGACGCGCCAGCACGTCGAGCGTATTGACGCCGATCGAACCGGTCGATCCAAGCACGCAAATGCGCTGTCGTCTGTGCTCGCCCGTCACACCCAAGCCGCCGCTCATGCCAAGGGACCCAGCGAAATCAAGGCCATGGCGAGCGGAAATACCGGCAGCAAGGCATCAGCACGGTCAAGTACGCCACCATGCCCGGGCAACAAATTGCTGCTGTCCTTGGCCCCTGCAGCACGCTTGACCAGCGATTCGAACAAGTCACCGACGACACTCATCGCCCCGAGGAACAAGATTGAAAGCAGGCCGATCGGCAAGCCCTGCCGAAACAGCAATTGATAGAGGCTGGGTGAATCGACATCCAGGCGCAGATCAATCTGGGAGGCCCAGAACAGCCCCAGCAGCAGTACGCCGGCCATGCCGGCCCAGACGCCTTCCCAGCTCTTGCCCGGGCTGATAGCAGGCGCCAGTTTGCGCCGTCCAAAAGCCCGTCCACCGAAATAGGCAGCGATGTCGGCCACCCAGACAAGGCACAGTACGGAGAGCAAAAAATTGACCCCGATCGACTTGGCCTGAACCAGCGCCGCCCATGCCAGCAGCAGCGCCAAAACGCCCAGCATCAAGCGCAACGGGCGCGCGACCTGCGGCCAGCGCGTGGGTCCACCACGCAAGGCCTGGGCGCCGCCGAGCACCCAAACCAGACCACTGAGCCACCAAAGCAGGCTGGACAAGGCCAGCGGCAATCCGCCCAGCAGCAAAGCCCCGCCGCCGATTGCAACCAGGCCGGCGCCGAAGCCGATGGCTGGCTTGCCCGGCAAACCGTTGAGCCGCGACCATTCCCAACCGGCGGCGCCGATCAGCAACAGGGTTGTCAAGGCAAAGGGCCAGGGTGAGGCCATGAACAGTTCAGGCAGCAGCACGGCAAGCAAAGCAAGCGCCGTGAGAATGCGTGTTTTCAACATGGTCAGACTCCGGCCAGGGCTGGCGCGGTGCCGCCGAAACGGCGGTCGCGTTGGCGAAATAGACCGATCGCTGCATCGAGTTGAACTTCACCAAATTCAGGCCAGAGGCAATCGGAAAAAACAAACTCGGTGTAGGCGACCTGCCAGAGCAGAAAATTGCTGATGCGCATTTCGCCGCCGGTGCGGATGAACAGATCGGGGTCGGGCGCATGGCTCAGCGCCATGTACTCAGACAAGCGCGCTTCGGTCAACTCGGCCGGCTGCACCCCCGCTTTGATAGCCGACTGGCAAGCCTGCACGATGTCCCAGCGGCCACCGTAATTGAAGGCGACGGACAGGGTCAGCTTGGTGTTGTGCTGGGTGCTTGCTTCGGCCTCGTCCCAGGCTTGACGCAACTTGACTGATACCGCTTCGCGATCACCGATGACCCGGATGCGCACACCCATCGCGCCCATGCGGGCCAGATAGCGCGACACGGCGGCCAGTACCAGGCCCATCAGGCCGGACACCTCATCGCTTGGACGTTTCCAGTTCTCGGACGAAAAGGCGAACACCGTCAGGAACTCGACCTCGCGGTCGATGCAGGCCTGGACGATCTTGACCACCGCCTCGACGCCCTGCTTGTGGCCGAAGAACCGCGGCAAAAAGCGCTTCTTGGCCCAACGACCGTTGCCATCCATCACGATGGCAATGTGGCGTGGCACTGCTTCTTTCGTCACAGCAGCTCGCCGCTCAGACAGCCAGGATTTCTGCTTCCTTGCCGGCGATCAGCCGGTCGAGTTCGGCAATGGTGCGGTCGGTCAACTTCTGCGCATCGTCAAGACTGCGGCGCTCGTCGTCCTCGCTGATCAACTTGTCCTTCATCAGCTTCTTGGCTTGTTCATTGGCTTCGCGGCGCACATTGCGAACCGCAATCTTGGCATCCTCGCCGGCATTGCGAACGACCTTGGTCAGATCACGGCGGCGCTCTTCATTCAAGGCGGGCATCGGTACGCGGATCAAATCGCCTTGCGAGGAGGGGTTCAGGCCGAGGTCGGATTCACGGATGGCGCGTTCGATCTTCGCGCCCATGCCCTTTTCCCAAGGCTGAACGCTGATCGTGCGCGAATCCAGCAGGCTGACATTGGCAACCTGGGAAATCGGCAACATCGCGCCGTAGTAGTCGACGCTGACCTGGTCGAGGATGCCTGGATGGGCACGACCGGTGCGGATTTTGTGCAACTCGCTCTTGAAGGATTCGACCGACTTGGCCATTTTCGCTTCAGCGTTGTGCTTGATGTCTGCAATGCTCATGATCTTGATTCCTTCTACTTGCCAGCTGGCAGCGATCAAACGTGGACCAGCGTGCCTTCATCTTCGCCCATCACCACCCGCTTCAGGGCACCCGCCTTGAGGATGCTGAACACCCGGATCGGGAGCTTCTGATCGCGGCACAGCGCAAAGGCGGTGGCGTCCAGAACCTGCAAATTCTTGCTGATCGCTTCGTCAAAGCTGATTCTCGAATAGCGCGTGGCGTTGGGATCCTTCTTCGGATCCGCACTATAAACACCATCGACCTTGGTGGCCTTCAGGACGATTTCGGCGCCGATTTCGGCACCGCGCAAGGCCGCTGCCGTATCGGTGGTGAAAAACGGATTGCCAGTGCCCGCAGCGAACACCACAACCTTGCCCTCTTCGAGGTATTGCAAGGCCTTGGGACGGACATAAGGCTCGACCACCTGCTCGATGCCGATCGCCGACATGACCCGCGCGACGATGCCCTCCTGGCGCATCGTATCGGCCAGCGCCAGCGCGTTCATGACGGTCGCCAGCATGCCCATATAGTCCGCAGTTGCACGGTCCATGCCGACCGAACCACCCGCGACACCGCGAAAAATATTGCCGCCACCGATCACGACGGCCACCTCGACGCCAAGGCGGGTGACCTCCTGGATCTCGCGCACCATCCGCACGATGGTGGCACGGTTGATGCCGAAAGCGTCGTCACCCATCAGGGCTTCGCCGGAGAGTTTGAGCAAGATGCGTTTGAGCGCGGGCATGAGGACCTCTGATTGCTGCTGTATTCATCTGGCGTCGAGCGCCAGGGCACAAGTGTAAAGGGCGCCACCGGCGCCCTCTGGTCTTTCCTGCTGGCTTACTGCCCCTTGGCAGCAGCCACTTGAGCCGCGACCTCGGCGGCGAAATCGTCGACCTTCTTCTCGATGCCTTCACCGACGACATAAAGGGTAAAGCTGCGAATCGTGGTGCCGGCAGCCTTGAGCATCTGCTCGACGGTCTGCTTGTCGTTCTTGACGAAGGACTGATTCAACAGCGAGACTTCCTTGAGGAATTTCTGCACCGAGCCCTCGACCATCTTGGCGACGATCTCGGCCGGTTTGCCCGATTCGGCAGCCTTTTGCTCGGCGATCGAACGCTCGCGAGCGACCAGTTCAGCCGGCACTTCAGCCGACGACAGCGCAGCAGGCTTCATCGCGGCAACATGCATGGCGACGTCCTTGGCAGCTGTTTCGTCACCATCAAACTCGACCAGCACGCCGATGCGCGTGCCATGCAGATAGGAAGCCAGCTTGGCGCCCGATGCATAGCGCTTGAAGCGGCGCAGCGACATGTTTTCGCCGATCTTGCCGATCAGGCCACGGCGCACATCTTCGACCGTCGGGCCGAAGCCTTCTTGCGCCAAAGGCAGTGCCGAGAGTGCGACGACATCGGCAGGACCATGCTCAGCCACCAGCTTTGAGCAAGCGTTGACGAAAGCCAGGAAGGCATCGTTCTTGGTCACGAAGTCGGTTTCGCAATTCACTTCCAGCAGCGCGCCGGCGTTGCCGACAACGGCAGCAGCGACAACACCTTCGGCGGTCACGCGCGAAGAGGCTTTGCCGGCCTTGTTGCCGAGCTTGACGCGCAGGATTTCCTCGCCACGGACCAGGTCGCCTTCAGCCTCGATCAGCGCCTTCTTGCATTCCATCATCGGCGCATCGGTGCGTGCGCGCAGTTCGGCCACCATGCTTGCAGTAATTACAGCCATCTTGATTCTCCGTTCTCAGCGAGTTTGCAAGCCTTCGCTGACAAACTCACCCGTTATGTTTTGAAAAAAAAGGGGCTGAAACAGCCCCTCCTGTTGCGGACGCTGAAAACTCAAGCGCCTTCGCTGACTTCCACGAACTCGTCACCCGCCGGGGCAACTGCCTGGACCACTTCGTTGTTCGAGTTGGCACGGCCTTCGATCACGGCATCAGCCACGGCACGAGCGTACAAGGCAACTGCCTTGGCCGAGTCATCGTTACCGGGAATGACATAGTCGATGCCTTCAGGCGAATGGTTGGTGTCGACCACGCCGATGATGGGGATGCCGAGCTTTCTGGCTTCGGCAATCGCGATCTTGTGGTAGCCGACATCGATCACGAAGACCGCATCAGGCAGCACGCTCATGTCCTGGATGCCGCCGATATTGCGCTGCAACTTGATCAGGTCACGCTGGAACATCAGCGCTTCTTTTTTGATTGCTGGCTGAGTGCCGGCATCGACTTGAGCTTGCATGTCCTTGAGGATCTTCAGCGAGCCCTTGACCGTCTTGAAGTTGGTCATCATGCCGCCCAACCAGCGCTGGTCGACATAAGGCACGCCGGCGCGCTGGGCTTCCAGAGCGATCACGTCGCGCGCTTGACGCTTGGTGCCGATCATCATGATCGTGCCGCGCTTGGCCGACAGCTGGCGAATGAACTTCATCGCATCCTGGAACGCAGGCAGCGTCTTTTCCAGGTTGATGATGTGGATCTTGTTGCGATGGCCGTAGATGTACGGGGCCATCTTGGGGTGCCAAAAACGGGTCTGGTGGCCGAAATGGACGCCGGCTTCCAGCATTTCACGCATCGTGACTGACATATTGAACTCCAAAGGTTGTGTCTTAGATCCGACCTGAATTGCCCCTCGCCCGGTAGTTTTCCGAGCGAGTCAGCAACACCTTTCAGTGGCCTGATCTGCGATTTACTTTGCCATCGCCCGAAATTCGGGAAGTTGAACGACCCACAATTGGTTCGCCCGGCAAAGCCTTGAGAGTATACAACGCCAGGACTGTTCGAGCAGCCCGACTTGCCATAAGAACTCCGGATCGCTCGCAATTTCAATCAAAATCCCACCACCCGACAACAATCAGTCTGGACTTCCAGAGCCAGGCCTGACAAGCTGTATCGATGCAAAAAATTCTTCCCAGCACAAGCAAGTTGCCGCTGTTCACGGCGGCCAGCAGTCGTGCGATCGAGGCCCGAGCTCAAGCCGGTTTGCCGGCCCATGCACTGATGGCACGCGCCGGACTGGCGGTGGCGCGGCTGGCTCTGGCTCTGCCGAAAGGCGACGGCGCGATCTGGATTGTGTGCGGGCCTGGCAATAACGGCGGCGATGGCCTGGTGGCGGCAAGACTGCTGCAAATGCATGGGCAAAGCGTGCATGTCAGCCTGATCGAGAGCGACCGTAGGCCTGTTGACGCAATGGCAGCAAGTCAAGCCGCGAGACAGGCCGGCGTGACCATCAGCAATAGCCTCGATGCGCCGCCACAAGTCAGCTTGGCAGTCGACGCCTTGCTCGGCCTGGGTCTGCAGCGCCCGCCTGCTGGCGCCATCGCCGCGGCGATTGCCGGGCTGAACGCGCTGGCTGCACCCTTGCTGGCGGTCGATCTGCCAAGCGGCCTGCGGTCGGACAGCGGCGCAGTTTTCAGCCTGGATGGGACAAGATTGGCAGTGCAAGCCCGACATACGCTGGCCTTGCTGACCTTGAAGCCGGGCCAGTTCACCGCCGACGGCCGCGCGCTTTGCGGCGAACAATGGTTTGACGATCTTGGCGTCAGCGACTCGCACAAGCCCGATGCTGATCTGGTCGGCAGCAATTGCCTGGCCGCATGGCGGAGCGCTCGCAGCCATTCGGCGCACAAGGGCAGCCAGGGTAATTTATTGGTGGTCGGTGGCGCCAGCGGCATGCGCGGCGCCGCCCTGTTGGCAGCGCGTGCCGCCCTGGCCTCGGGAGCCGGACTTGTCCATTGCTGCCTGCTGGAAAGCCAGGCGACCGAACTGGATTCACAGCGCCCCGAATTGATGTTCTGGCCGCAAGACCGCATGGCCAATCAGCAAAACTGGCGGGACATGGTCATCGTCTGCGGCTGCGGCGGCGGCCAGGACATCGCCGCCCAACTGCCCGCCCTGCTCGCCCAGGCCAGCCGACTGGTACTCGATGCCGATGGCTTGAATGCGATAGCGCGGGACCCGCAACTGCGCGCCCTGCTGAGCAGGCGCAGCGCAAACGGCATGCAAACCATCTTGACGCCGCATCCGCTGGAGGCTGCGAGATTGCTGGACTGCGATGCCTTGACCGTGCAGCAGGATCGCCTGGCAGCAGCAGGCGAATTGGCCGCGCGATATGCCTGCACCATCATCCTGAAGGGCTCCGGCAGCGTCATTGCCAGCGCAGATGGACGACTCAGCATCAACAGCAGCGGCAGCGCGGCCCTGGCCACGGCCGGAACGGGCGATGTGTTGGCGGGCTGGCTGGGTGGGTTATGGACGCAGCAAGCCACGGCCGACCCACATGAACTGGCAATTGCGGCCTGCTATTGGCATGGCATGGCAGCGCAAGACCAGTCAGCCGGCCCTTTGCGCGCAGCCGATCTGGTCGAGCGCATGCATGCGCTGTTCGGCGCCTAACGGCGCTTGCGGGTACGCGCCTCGGCGGCCGCCGGTTTGGTCGCAGCTTTTGCGCTGGCACGCGCTGGCCGGCCCTTGCGTTCGGCCTTGACCTTGCGGTCGGCGCGTCGCACTTGCTCGAGCTCTTCCACGGCATTGGCCGGCGCGCGCGGAGCAATCCCGGCCTTGTCGCGTTGCGCCCGCGCGATCAGCTTGGCTTCGCCACTTTCATGCACCAGGTGGAAATCGATCTTGCGACCATCCAGATCGACGCGGCTGACCTGCACATGCACAGGTGTGCCGGTGGCATAGCGAATACCGCTGCGCTCGCCGCGCAATTCCTGACGCATTTCATCAAAGCGGAAATATTCCCCGCCGAGCTCGGTAATGTGAATCAAACCCTCGACATAAAGCGCATCGAGCTGAACGAACAAACCGAAGCTGGTCACAGCACTGACGGTGCCGGCAAACTCCTCGCCCAGATGGTCGCGCATATAGCGGCACTTGAGCCAGGCTTCGACATCACGCGAAGCCTCATCAGCGCGCCGTTCGTTGGCGCTGCAATGCGCGCCGACAACCTCCCAGCGCTCCAGTTCCGTAGAAGCACTGGCCGGGTTGATCGGCGGCGCTTTGCCGGGCCGTTTGGCCGGCATCGGCACGTCCATCTTGGACGCATCCAACTGGTAGCGCTTGCCCGCCAGAATCGCCTTGATGACCCGGTGCACCAGCAGATCGGGATAACGTCGGATCGGACTGGTGAAATGGGTATAGGCCGGATAGGACAAACCGAAATGGCCGGCGTTGGCCGCGGTATAGATGGCCTGCTGCATCGAGCGCAGCAACATGCTGTGGATCTGCGTCGCATCGGGCCGGTCTTTGGTCGCTGCGGCGATGGCCTGGTATTCGCTCGGCAAAGGCGAATCGCTGATCCCCATGCCGATCCCCAAAGCGCGCAAGTAGGCTTGCAGAGCGATACGCTTTTCGGCCGTCGGTCCCTCGTGGACGCGAAACAATGAACCATGCTTGGCCTGGGCAATGAAATCAGCGGCGCATACATTGGCCGCCAGCATCGACTCCTCGATCAGCTTATGGGCTTCATTGCGGGTGCGCGGAATAATCTTCTCGATATGCCCGTTGTCGTCGCAGACGATCTGGGTCTCCACCGTCTCGAAGTCGATGGCGCCACGGCGTCCACGTTCGGCCAGCAAAGCACGGTAGACCTCGTGCAAATGCAGGAGATGGGGCACCAGATCCTGCCTTTTGGCAGCTTCCGGGCCATGGGTGTTGGCGAGCACCGCGGCCACCTCGGTATAGGTGAAGCGGGCTTTCGAACAGATCACTGCCGGGTAGAACTGATAGGCCTGCACCTCACCGCCTTGGGTGACCAGCATGTCGCAGACCATGGCCAGCCGATCCTGATAAGGATTCAGCGAGCACAAGCCGTTGGAGAGCTTTTCCGGCAGCATCGGGATCACCCGGCGCGGGAAATAGACCGACGTGGCGCGCTCATAAGCATCAGCATCGAGCGGCTCGCCCGGCTTGACATAGTGGCTGACATCGGCGATTGCCACGATCAAACGCCAACCACTGAAAGCTGTCTTGCCGCGACCCGACTTGTGCGGCTCGCAATAGACCGCGTCGTCGAAGTCGCGCGCATCCTCGCCGTCAATCGTCACCAGCGGCACATCGCGCAGATCGATGCGCTGCTTCAGGTCGGCGGCGCGAAGCTTTTCGGACAGTTTGGCCGCATGCGCCATAGTCTCAGGGCTGAAGCGATGCGGCACGTCGAACTTGCGTACGGCAATCTCGATTTCCATGCCGGGATCGTCGATCTCGCCGAGCACCTCGACCACGCGGCCCGCCGGCTTGGCATAAAGCGACGGCGCTTCGGTCAACTCAACCGCCACCACTTGCCCCGCTGTAGCGTTGGCGATGGCGTTCTTCGGAATCAGGATGTCCCGACCCATGCGTTTGTCTTCAGGCGCGACCAGCCAGATGCCTGACTCCAGCAACAAGCGCCCGATGATGTTCTTCTTTTTGCGCTCCAGAATCTCCAGCACCCGGCCTTCCGGGCGGCCGCGCTTGTCAAAGCGCACGACACGGACCCGCAGCCGGTCGCCATGCATGACGGCCTGCATTTCCTGGGACGAGAGATAGACATCCTGCGACCCGACATCCGGCAACAAGAAGCCATGACCATCGCGATGACCCTGCACCGTGCCGTCGACCTCGCTCAACAGCGCCAGCCCTAAGGCGGACGTTTCCGCTTCATTGCTTGATTTTTTGATGATAGACTCCAAGTCTTTCCTGAAATGCCCAGGTGGCGGAATTGGTAGACGCACTAGTTTCAGGTACTAGCGAGTAACTTCGTGGGGGTTCGAGTCCCTTCCTGGGCACCAAAACATCGAATGCCAGCATATCGTGCTGGCATTTTTTTGGGCGAATGAACTTGTTTCGCCCATGGCCTGAACAGGATCAGACGACAAATTTCTTCGCCAGAGCATCCGGCCGCAGATCGTCATATTCCTCGAAAGGCTGGTGAATCCAGGGACTAGTCTCCAGGCGCTCGACATAGTAGTCCGGCGTGTAACTGGACACAGCCTTGGACCAGAGCACCGCCGAACGCAACTCGGTGATGGCAGGCATACCGCGCAGGCGGTCAACCACTGCTCGCAAGGTCACGCCGGTATCTGCCAGGTCATCCACCAGCAGCACGCGGCCTGCCAATTCACCCTGCGGCATCGTGATGTATTTGGCAAGATCAAGTCGACCCTGGATCGTGCCGGCCTCGGCACGGTAGGAACTGGTCGACATAATGCCAAGCGGCTTGTCGAAGACACGCGAGAGCACATCTCCAGGGCGCATACCGCCTCGTGCCAGACAGAGGATCTGGTCAAACTGCCAGCCCGACGCATGGATCTTCAGCGCCAGCCTTTCGGTCAACATATGGTATTCGTCCCAAGACACGTACAAATGCTTGCCGTCGTCAGTCAACATAGCGGGAAACTCCAGTCTGATGTAGTGATATTTGCACTTTCGATGCGCCGCCTGATCGCCAAGTTCAATTGGACTGGTAGGGATGACGCAACAGAATCGTATGTTCGCGGCCCGGCCCGGTCGACACCATATCGATCGGGGCGCCTGTCAATTCCTTGATGCGTTCTAGGTAACGGCGTGCATTCAAGGGCAGTTCGGCCCAGTCGGTGATGCCGTAGGTCTTTTCGGTCCAACCTGGAAACGTTTCAAATACCGGCTGGCAAGCAGCAATTTCATCCGCATCGAGCGGCAGGATGTCGAGTTGACGGCCGGTCAGGTCATAGCCAACGCACATCTTGATCTCGGCCAGTCCGTCGAGCACATCGAGCTTGGTGATGCAAAGGCCTGTGATGCCGTTGATGATGATCGAGCGCTTCAACGCCGCCGCATCAAGCCAACCGCAACGACGCGCCCGGCCAGTGACAGTGCCACGCTCTTGCCCGACGATCGAGAGATGGTGACCGACCGTGCCGGGTTGCTCCCAATCAAGCTCGGTTGGAAACGGGCCAGAACCGACGCGTGTCGTGTAGGCCTTGGTAATGCCGAGCATGTAGTGCAACATCTGCGGACCCACGCCGGCACCAGCGGCGGCATTGCCGGCCACGCAGTTGCTTGAAGTCACATAGGGGTAGGTGCCATGGTCAATGTCGAGCAAGGTGCCTTGCGCGCCCTCGAAAAGGATGTTAGCACCGGCCAGATGGGCTTTGTGGATCAGATAGCCGACATCGGCCATCATCGGCTTGATGACCTCGGCCATCTTCATCGCCTGGTCAAAGATCGGCTGGAATTCAAGCGCAGAAGCCTGCAGATAACTTGTCAGCGCAAAATTGTGCAGTTCAAGCAACTCATGCAGCTTCTTGGCGAAGCGCTCCGGATGCTTCAAATCCTGCACACGCAAAGCGCGCCGCGCCACCTTGTCTTCATAGGCCGGTCCGATGCCTTTGCCGGTGGTGCCGATCTTGCCGGCACCGCTGCTTTCGCGCAGCGCCTCCCGCGCCTTGTCCACTTCAACGTGGAAAGGCAGGATCAATGGGCAGGATTCACTGATGAAAAGCCGCGAGCGCACTTCCACGCCGGCTTTTTCAAGGCGCTCGATTTCCAGCAATAAATGCGTCGGATCGATCACCACACCGTTGCCGATATAACAGGCCACGCCGGCTCGCATGATGCCCGAAGGAATCAATTGCAGAGCCGTCTTGACGCCGTTGATCACCAAGGTGTGACCGGCGTTGTGTCCACCCTGGAAACGCACCACGCCTTGGGCATGATCGGTCAACCAGTCAACCACTTTGCCTTTGCCCTCGTCGCCCCATTGGGTGCCTACGACGACCACGTTGCGACCTTGCGCAATTTCACTTTGCATCTTGATAATCCGATGATCAAAAAAGTCCTCGGCAGTCCGCGTCAAATGGCGCGCACCACCCACTGCGTGTCGACCGCGATCAGTTCGCGATCACAGTCAAATTCGTCGCCTTCATGTTCATGGCCGGGCAACACGCAGACCACGGTCTCACCGGCCTCACGCAACTGCCTGACTGCCGCACGCAGACCGGCATCCTCACCCCATGGAGCCCGCACGGCAGCTCGCAATGGACTGGCAGGGCTCAGCCCCTCGAGAGTCTTCAAATCAAGGCTGAAGCCAACCGCCGGACGACGCCGACCAAACACTGCGCCAACCTCGTCATAGCGCCCGCCGCGCAGCACGGCATCGCTGGAGCCGCGGGCGTACAGGGCGAAGCGCACACCGCTGTAATAGGCGTAGCCTGTCAAATCAGCCAGATCGAAACCCAAACGCACTTCGGGATGGGTCTGCTGCAGATGCTCGGATAGCCATTGCAGGTCATCGATGGCCGCAGTGATTGAAGGGTGGGCGGGCAAACGCTCGCGCGCCAGAGCCAGCACCTCGATGCCGCCATAGAGCGACAACAAAGCTTGCAGGCCCTGCTGCACGCTGACTGGCAAGTCGCGGCTCAATTCCGCCAATGCACTCGAATCCTTGGTCGCCAAGGCGGCAACAAATTGATCCATCGCCCTCGACGTCAAACGCTGTTCGCCGAGCAATCCATGGATCAGACGAGCATCGCCAAGATCCAGCGTAACGTCTGACAAGCCCGCTCGCTGTACAGCGTCGAGCGCCAGTTCATGGACTTCAAGGTCGGCTTCAAGACCGGCATGGCCGTAGATTTCGACACCGAACTGCAAGGGCTCGCGCGTCGCGTGCAAGCCGTCAGGCCTCGTGTGCAGAACCGGTCCGCAATAG
Organism: Burkholderiales bacterium; assembly: GCA_947446685.1. GTDB lineage: Bacteria > Pseudomonadota > Gammaproteobacteria > Burkholderiales > Burkholderiaceae_C > Paucibacter_A. Next base: position 12,215 of record CANFIC010000009.1, on the reverse strand, counting down.
CAAAGCCGGGTGACTCCGACACGGTTCAGCAGATGCGCATCGATGCGTGCGACTTGCGGGGTGGTATCGGCGCGCAGCCCGAGGCTGCGCCCGGAAAGTTGATCGACCAGCTTGAAGGTCTTCAAATCAAGCTCGTGGCCGGCACCTGAAAGCAGCGACTCAAGATGCTCGAGCAGCGGCGGCATCACCAGTTCGCAGCCAAAGGTGCGGGCCATGTCGAGCAGTTCGCGACGCAATTCTTCGATGCGACGGGCTTGTGACGGCAGGACGTCAGCAATATGCTCGGGCAGCAGCCAAGCTGATGGCATAAATTTATCGGCTTCAGTTAAAGGAGGCATTGTACGGGGCCATGCCTGGAGCACGACGAAACCATTTGTGTCAATCGCAATTCTTAAGGGCTGCACATGCAGCCCTTACCTTTGCCGGACTCTGGCCCACCTAGCCCTTTGCCTCCAATGCGCAGGACCATAGCGGTGCGCCAGCCGTTAAGCTTCAGCGCCAGATCAGCAGCAGGCTCAGCAATCCGATGACCATGCTGGTCAAACCGACGAAGCGGATCTGTCCATCGCTCATTGCCAGCATGCGGGCGAACAACTGCCTCCAGATTGTCGGGCTCAAGAATGGCAGCAAGCCTTCGATCACCAGCATCAGTGACAAGGCCGCAAGCATTGCCTCGGACAGGCCGCCGCCCATGCCTATTTCTTGGCCGGAACAGGCGCGCCAACAGCACCCGAGCCGCGCATGGCCTTGAAGAAGTCGCTGCTCGGATCAACTACCATCACGTCCGTTTTGCTACGAAAACTCGTCCGGTAGGCCTCCAACGATCGATAGAACTGGGCGAACTGAGGATCGCGACCAAACGCCTCGGCATACAGGGCAGAGGCTTTCGCATCGCCCTCACCCTTGATTTTTTGAGCATCCCGATAAGCTTCGGCCACGATCACTTCACGCTGCCGGTCAGCATCGGCGCGAATCTTCTCGCCGTCGGCCCCGCCAGTCGAACGCAGTTCATTGGCTACGCGCTTGCGCTCGGATTCCATCCGCCGGTAGACCGAATCAGTAATGTTGACCGCAAAGTCGACCCGCTTGATCCGCACATCCAGAATTTCGATGCCGAACTGCTTGGCCTCATCTTCAAGGCGTTTGCGCACATCGTTCATGACCTTTTCGCGTTCGGTGGCCAGCACCGCCAGCACCGTGCGCTTGGTCACTTCCTCATTGAACGCGGCCTGCACGACCGGGCTCAAACGGTTCTCGACATTGCGCATGTCAGCACCGTTATTGCGGATGAACTGACGCGGATCAGCAACTCGCCATTTGACCAACCAATCGATCACCAGGCTCTTCTTTTCGGCGGTGAAGATTGGCCGCGATTCCGGGCTATCGAGCGTCTGCACGCGGCGATCAAGCATCACCACATTCTGCAACGGCGGTGGGAGCTTGACCTTCAGGCCAGGCTCGGTGACGACTTCCTTGATCTCACCCAAGGCATAAATGACGGCGAACTGGCGTTGATCGACAATGAACAGCATCGAGCTGGCCAGCATCAGGACAATCAGGACGCCGGCAACGGCGGTGGCAATACGATTCATCTCTGTGCTCCCTGATTTCAACGGCCGTCGCGCTCACGACCACGCAGGCCGTCACGCGAACGTATGTCATTGCTACCCGACTGAGCTGGTGTCTCGGCCACCGGCGCGGGGGCAGGAGGCGTCACGGTAACGCTGCCACCGCTCTGCTGAATCAGCTTGTCAAGCGGCAAATAGAGCAGATTCGAACCCGAACGACTGTCGACCATGACCTTGCTGACATTCGAATAGACCTGCTGCATCGTGTCGATGTAGATACGATCGCGCGTCACCTGCGGCGCCTTCTGGTATTCGGTCAGCACGCTCTTGAAGCGCTGCGAATCACCCTCGGCCTGCGCAATCACCCGCGCCTTGTAGCCTTCGGCCTGCTCACGCAACTTGGCTGACTCACCCTGTGCTTTCGGGATCACATCATTGGCATAAGCCTGGCCTTCGTTCTTGAGGCGCTCACGGTCGGCACCGGCTTTGAAGGCATCGTCAAACGCGGCCTGCACCTGTTCGGGAGCCTGCACGTTCTGCACGTTGACGTTCTTCACCAGAATACCGGCCTTGAGTCGATCGAGTTGCGCCTGCACCGACTTGACCAGTTCGGTGGCGATCGCATCGCGCTGCTCGTAGAGCACTGAATCCATATTGCTCTTGCCGACAATCTCACGTACCGCTGATTCAGCCGCCAACATCACCGCCTCGTCGGGGCTGCGGTTTTCGAACAGGTAGTCGCGTGCATTCATCAGCGTGAACTGCACGGTAAAGCGGATGTCGACAATATTTTCGTCTTGGGTCAACATCGACGAATCGCGCAAACCGGTGGCCTGCGCCACCGTGTTGCGGCCAACCTCAACCTGCCGCAGTTGAGTCACCGCGACGACTTCGTTGGCCTGAAACGGGTATGGAAAGCGCCATTGGAAACCTGCATCGACGGTCTTGGTGTACTTGCCAAATGACGTGATGACGGACTGCTGGCCTTCTTGAACGATAAAAAATCCGCTGCCCAGCCAACCGAGCAGCACCACGCCGCCAATCAAGCCGGCACCAATGCCCGCGCTTTTCAAGTCGGGTTGGAAATCCTTGCCGCCGGATGGCTCCTTGCCGGCAGGGCCATTGCCGTCGGACTTGCCGCCGAACATGCCCGAGAGCTTGCGGTTGAAGTCGCGCCACAGTTCATCAAGGTCAGGCGGACCATCGTTGCGACCGTTCTGGTGCCGCCCTGACCGCCAGCCAGCCGGCTGCAGCAGATAGGCCAACAGCTGGCGGGTAGCGCCAGCCAGAGACTTCAGTCGCCGTGATGCGCTGACGGGCTCATAGGTATTCATGCTCATGCCTGTGTCGGATGTGCTGCGGCGGTTTCCGGATCGGCATCCGCCTGCAGATTCTTCTCTGGATCTTGCTCCGCCCCGGCAAATGGGGGGAACAAGGGGAAATTCAAGCCTTCATTTGCTTGCGGCTGCATTGCCTGTACGATCAATTCGCGCAATACGTCAAGGCCGCTGCCATTGATCGCACTGACAAAGACGCGTGCTACCCCGATCACGTCGCCGTCCACCTGTCTTGCGGTTCGGTCGGAAAGAAGCTCCGAGCGCCGGCAATCGTCGAGCAGGTCCTGCTTGTTGAAGACCAGTATCTGCGGAATCGACGCAGCACCGATGTCACTCAATACGCGCTCGACTTCGGCCATCTGTTCGTCACGCAATGGCGACGCAGCATCAACCACATGCAACAGCAGATCGGCATCAGTGGCCTCCTGCAACGTGGCACGGAAGGCAACCACCAGCTTGTGCGGCAGATCTCGGATAAAACCGACGGTATCGGACAGCGAAACGCTGCAGCCGGCCTGTTCAAGGTACAGGGACCGGGTGGTGGTGTCGAGGGTGGCGAACAACTGGTCAGCAGCAAAAGTTCGAGCCTTCACCAAGGCATTGAAAAGCGTCGATTTGCCTGAATTGGTGTACCCGACCAAGGATACCCTGAAGGTGCCGCTGCGCGCTCTCGCGCGCTGCTGGGTACTGCGCTGACGCTCCACTTTCTTCAGCTTTTCCTTGATCGTCTTGATCCGGTCATCGATCATGCGTCGATCGAGTTCGATCTGGGCCTCACCCGGCCCGCCACGCATACCGATGCCGCCGCTCTGCCGCTCGAGGTGACTCCAGCGTCGTACCAGCCGCGTTGCAAGGTACTGCAGCCTGGCCAGTTCAACCTGCATCTTGCCTTCATGGCTCTTGGCTCTGGCGGCAAAAATCTCCAGAATCAAGGCTGTCCGATCGGCCACCGGAACACCCAGAACACGCTCTAGATTGCGCTGCTGGGCCGGCGAAATAGCCTGATCGAAAAGCACCGTGTGCGCCTCATGGGCTTGCACCAGCAGCTTGATTTCGTCAGCTTTTCCGGAACCAACAAACAGGGCAGCATCAGGTGCCTGGCGGCGCGCTATGACCCGCGCCACTGGCTTGTCGCCTGCCGATTCAGCCAGCAAAGCCAATTCGTCGAGGGTCGGATCAAAACCCGAACCAGCCCTGGAACCACGACCGAAATCAACGCCGACAAGAATCGCTCGCGCCTCTTCGCCGGCCGGCAGAACGGAAGGAATGATGGGATTGGCCAAGGTGATGCGACCGGGTAATACCCCGCTCAAATTGTCTCGTCTATGCTGCCGTCGACCGCGTTGAAGTTCACCGCTCGCCCGGGCACCACGGTGGAGATAGCATGTTTGTAGACCATTTGGGTCACGGTATTGCGCAGCAGCACCACATATTGGTCGAAGGACTCGATATGCCCCTGCAATTTGATGCCGTTGACCAGGTAAATCGACACCGGCACATGTTCCTTGCGCAGCAGGTTCAGAAATGGATCTTGCAAAAGTTGGCCTTTATTACTCACGATATGCTCCGTGTTGTGAGGAAAATGGGAACGCACTGACGACCTTAACACAGGCACAGCGGCCTGTGCATTGGTCCAAGGATAGACCTCAGCGATCAGCGAAAGGATTCTTGGACGACCGCATCTCGATGCGCAGCGGTGTGCCGACCAGCTTGTAATGGGCGCGAATCCGCCCTTCAAGATAGCGCTTGTAAACCTCGGTCACGCCCTCGAGCGAATTGCCGTGCACGATCACCAAGGGAGGATTCATGCCACCCTGATGAGCGTATCGCAGCTTCGGGCGGAAATGCCCGCTGCGTTTGGGCGTCTGATGCTCGACGGCTTCCATCACCAGGCGGGTCAGCACTGGCGTCGTCATCTTCTTGTAGGCCGATGCATAAGCATCGGTCAAGGCACCCCAGACCGGCCCCAGACCCTGGCGCTTCAACGCCGAAATATTATGGATCGGTGCAAACTTCAGGAAAGCCAGGCGCTGCTCGATCGAACGTTGCAATTGCTCGCGCTGATAGCTATCGATCGCATCCCATTTATTGATTGCGAGGACCACAGCGCGGCCACTCTCGAGAATGTAGCCGGCAATATGCGCGTCCTGGTCTGACACGCCCTGGGTCGCATCGAGCAGCAACAGCACGACGTTGGCGTCGGCAATTGCCTGCAACGTCTTGACCACCGAAAATTTCTCCACGGCTTCGAAGACCTTGCCTTTGCGACGCAGACCGGCGGTGTCGATCAATTCGAACTTCTGGCCATTGCGTTCGAACGGCACGCTGATCGCGTCGCGCGTCGTTCCCGGCATGTCGAATGCGACCAGTCGCTCTTCACCCAACCAGGTGTTGATCAAGGTGCTCTTGCCCACGTTCGGACGTCCGGCAACAGCCAGACGGATCACGCCATCGGGCTCGTCACTGGGCAGGTCGGCTTCTTCGAATTCAAATGGTTCCAGCACCGCTTCGAGCAGGCTGCGTATGCCCTGGCCATGGGCCGATGAAATCGGATGCGGCTCACCCATGCCCAGTTCATGAAACTCGGCCAGCAAGGGCGAATCGTTCATGCCCTCGGCTTTATTGACGGCCAGGAAAATTCGCTTGCTGGCCTGGCGCAGGTAGCGGGCGATGTCCATGTCCTGCCCCGAGAGGCCGGTCCGGACATCGACCACAAACACCACCGCATCAGCTTCAGCGACCGCCTGGCGGGTCTGCTTGGCCATTTCCTTGACGATGCCGGTGGTGCTGTCAGGTTCGAACCCACCGGTATCAATGACGATGTAGTCGCGGTCACCGATGCGTCCATCACCGTAATGCCGGTCCCGCGTCAGGCCGGCCAAATCAGCCACGATCGCATCCCGGCTCTTGGTAAGTCGATTGAACAACGTGGACTTGCCAACGTTGGGCCTGCCCACAAGGGCGATGACGGGTTTCATATTATTTTTATTCTCGCAAACAGGAACGGGCAAACTTATTCGGGGCGCATGGCAAAAAGTCCGCCATTGCGGGTGGCGATGAGGACCAGATTGCCCAGTACCACCGGTGCAGCGACGATCGCCGAGCCATCGGTCGGCAGGCGCATCTGAGTCTTGCCCGTCTCCCGCGAGACAAAATGTACATAGCCTTCGCCATCACCGACGATGACGCTGCTGCCAAGACTTACCGGCACGCCAAGGCGCCGGTTCAGAAACTGCTCGGCAGTCCAGACCAGATCGCCATTGGTCATGCTCCAGGCGCTCAAACGGTCGGAAGCGTCAGCGCCGAACAGGTACTTATCATCACCGCCAACGCCATTGATGCCGCCGACATTGCGACTCCACAGCGTCAGCCCGCGTTCGGCATTGACACAACCGACCGCCGACTGGAAGGCTCGGGCACAAACCATGTCCTGGCTGCGCAACATCGGCCCGACCAGATCGGCCAAGCGCTCGACCTCGTTGGTACCGCGCGGGTTGCCGACATTGGTTTCCCAGCGCAAGGTTCCCAGCAGTGGATCAATTCCGGCCAGACGCGGTCCCTGGCCAACGATCAAGGTGTCCTTGTAGGCGCCGATCACGCCCGGCTGAGCCAGGGTAAGCGGTTCACCCGGACGCCGGAATTCCCACAATTTACGCCCGTCGACTGCGTCAAAGGCTTGCACCTGGCGGTCCACCGTCAATACGAATACACGCTCACCAGCGACCAGAGGCGCGGCGTTGACCGGCGTCGGCAGGGTCTTGCGCCAAGTAATCTTGCCGGCATCGAGCACGACCAGTTCGTTGTTGCGTGTCACAACAGCAGCAAAGCGACCATCGCTACCTACACCTGCGGCGAGTTTCTGGCCGACTTCGGCGCGCCAGCGCAATTGGCCATTGCCTGCTTGCAGTGACTGCAGCACACCGTCGCTGCCGGCAACGACAAACTGTTCGCCACGGGCGGCAATCGACAAGGGGAATTGCACATTGTCGATGCGGGCATTCCAGATCACGCGGGCGCTGCCCGGCGTAGTCAATGCCTCGAGAGCAGCCGGCTTCACCTCGGAGGAACTGCTGAAAATTGAGCATGCCTGGAGCAGGGCAACAGCCAGCAAGGCCCCGGCGAGTCTATTCGTCATCATGGGGCGACTCCATTGCTGCCAGCATTTTCATCGGGGACCGCAACGCCGAGCTGACCCAGCTTGACTCCGATCAATCGACGATATTCCTGCGCCTTGTCCATCGCGTCATAAGCCTTTTGATACTCGGCACGAGCCAGATCGGGCTTGGCCTGCAACACCAAGAGATCACCACGCCGGTCAGCAACCAGCGCGACAAAGCCACTTGACTTGACCCCATCGAGCGACTTGCCCGCTTCGTCATACTGCTTTGCATCGAGCTGCAAGCCGGCCATACGCAGCCTTGCGATGTCTCGATATTCGTCCTCGGAGGCATTCTCAGCCGCCCAGGCAAGGCTGGCACGTGCAGCATCGAGCTGCCCCTTGTCCAACTGCACCTTGGCTGCCAACAAAGCACCTTGGGCGGCATAGCTGGTTCGCGGGAACCGATCCTTCAAATCACGCAGCACCGCAGCCACCTTGTCCGCGTCCGCCATCTGGGCGACGCGATCGAGCTCGTCATACATCGCCGAGGCCTTGGTGGACTGCTCGCGCTGCCACCAGGTCCAACCGGACCAGGCGGCGTAAGCAAGCAGCACCAAGGTCAAGCCCCAGGTGATGAAATTGCCATATTGCTTCCAGAAAGCCTTCAACTGGTCAAGCTGTTCTTGTTCGTCGAGATCGAGATGCTGCGTCGCCATGGATGAGAAATGCTCGGATTACAGGGAAGAATAAGAGAGGAATGCTGGGATTATGCGTTGCGCAGCTCGGCCGCCCAATCGTCAACGCTGACAAGGCTGCGCAGATATTGTGTTGCCCCCGCATTGCGCAAGGGCTTGACCGCAACCTGCCCCTGGGCCAGTTCGTCTTCGCCAAACACCAGCGCGTAGGCCGCACCGCTCGCATCAGCCTTCTTGAATTGCGACTTCATGCTCGATTGGCCGGGGTGCATCACCACCGAGACACCAGCGGCACGCAATGCTTCCAACGCCACCATCACTTGCGGCAGACCTTGCGCGGAAGGCACGATCGCATAGGCATGCAAGGTCGGGCTTGGCAGAATTTGCCCGGTTTCTTCCAATAGCATCAGCATCCGTTCGATGCCCATGCCCCAACCGACCCCTGGCGCGGGCTTGCCGCCCAACTGTTCGATCAGCTTGTCGTAGCGCCCGCCTGCACAGACGGTGCCTTGGGCGCCGAGTTTGTCGGTCACCCACTCGAATACGGTCAGGTTGTAATAGTCCATCCCGCGCACCAGGCGCGGATTGATGCGGTAAGCGACACCGGCGGCATCGAGAACCGCACGCACACCGTTGAAATGCGCCAGCGACTCGGCGCCAAGAAAGTCCATCAACTGCGGCGCGGCCTCGACCACTGCCTGCAAGGCCGGGTTCTTGGTGTCGAGCACGCGCAGCGGATTGCTGTACATACGCCGCTTGGCTTCTTCATCAAGCAGGTCGACATGCTGTTCGAGATGACTGATCAAGGCCAGGCGGTGCAGACCACGCTCATCGGGCTGACCCAGGCTGTTCAACTCAAGCCGCAGATCGCGGCCTTCGACCAGACCAAGCTCACGCCAGAGCTGACGGCACATCAAGATGACTTCAGCATCGACATCGGGGCCGGTAAAACCCAGCGCCTCGACACCTACCTGGTGGAATTGGCGCAAGCGCCCTTTTTGCGGCCGCTCGTGACGAAACATCGCACCGATATAAAACAGGCGCTTGCCCCCATCGCGCAAAAAGGAATGTTCGGTCATCGCGCGCACAACGCCGGCCGTCCCTTCGGGGCGCAAGGTCAGCAAGTCGCCGTTCATCTTGTCCTCGAAGGAGTACATCTCTTTCTCGACGATGTCGGTGACTTCACCGAGGCCGCGCACGAACAAGGCCGTCGGCTCGACGATCGGCGTGCGCAAATTGGCGTAACCATAGCGCTGCATCAGCGAGCGCACTTTGGCCTCGAACCATTCCCAGCGCGCCGATTCGGGCGGCAGGATGTCGTTCATGCCTTTCACCGCCTGCAGCGGTGTTTTTTTCGGATCCATGATTCTGTTCAGCTCAAGCAAGCAGTCCACCAAAACGTTTTTCTATGTAGTTCTCTACCAGCAATTGGAACTCCTGCGCAATACCTTCACCCCGCAAAGTCAGCGCCTTCTCGCCGTCGATAAAGACCGGCGCAACCGGCGCCTCGCCATTACCGGGCAAGCTGATGCCGATGTCGGCATGCTTGCTTTCACCCGGCCCGTTGACGATACAACCCATCACTGCCACCTTCAAATTCTCGACACCCGGGTATCTGGCCCGCCAAATCGGCATCTGTGCGCGCAGGAAATCGTCGATCTGCTTGGCCAACTCCTGGAAAGTCGTGCTGGTCGTGCGGCCGCAACCTGGACATGCGGTGACGCTCGGGTTGAAAGCGCGCAAGCCCAATGATTGCAGGATTTCCAGTGCCACCACCACTTCCTGCGTCCGCGCCTCTCCCGGCTGCGGCGTCAGGGAAACGCGGATCGTGTCGCCGACCCCTTCCTGCAGCAGAATCGCCAGCGCCGTAGCTGACGCCACCGTGCCCTTGGTGCCCATACCGGCCTCGGTCAGACCCAGATGCAGGGCGTAATCACAGCGCCGGGCCAGGGCCCGGTAAACCGAGATCAGATCCTGCACGCCGCTGACCTTGCAACTGATGATGATGTTGTCGGGATTCAAACCCATGTCGCTCGCGCAGGCGGCCGAGGTCAAGGCCGACTGGATCAGCGCCTCGTACATCACCTGCTTGGCATCCCAAGGGACTTGACGCGCTGCGTTTTCGTCCATCATCTGCGCCAGCAGCTCGGCGTCCAGGCTGCCCCAGTTGACGCCGATCCGAATCACTTTGTCATGGCGGCAGGCTGCCTCGATCATCTGGCCGAACTGCCGATCACGTTTGTCTCCCTTGCCGACATTACCGGGGTTGATCCGGTATTTGGAAAGCGCCTGCGCCATGTCAGGGAAGTCGGTCAGCAGCCTGTGCCCGTTGTAGTGGAAATCGCCGACCAGCGGTACATCGATGCCCATGCGGTCCAGTTGATCGCGGATATGCGGAACTGCTGCTGCTGCCTCGGGTGTGTTGACCGTGATTCGCACCAACTCAGAGCCGGCGATGGCCAGTTCCTTGACCTGGATCGCAGTACCGATAACGTCTACGGTGTCCGTATTGGTCATCGACTGCACCCGCACCGGCGCATCTCCGCCAACGCTGACGACTCTTGCGCCCCAACGAATCAGGGCCTGGCGTGAGCGGCGCTTTGCCGGGCAAGCTGCCTCGATCGCGGCTTCGAATTGGCTGTCAATCGGAGCTGGTTTCATGTTCGATCAGTTCAGTTCGAGCCGGGCAACATTGTCCCTGGCCTGGGTGGATAAATCGACGATGCTGCCCCGCAGGGTGATTTCGGTCGCCGCCACATTGCCGACCAGCAATTTCAATGGTGGCTGACCGCTGACGCGTTGGATCTCACCCGGTTGCAGCAACGAGGACAAAAGGGTCTGCCCACGCGCATCGACAATCTCGATCCAGGACGCGCCGCTGGCCTTGACCTGCACTGCCACCTGACCTTCTTGCTGCAGTGGGGTCGTCTGGCTGGCAGCACCCAAAGGCTCAGCCGCCTTGGCCGCCGCGGTTGCCGGATCGGCAGCATCGTCAGCCTTCGGGCCGATCTGCAGCCAATGGGCTGGCGCCACATAGACCAGGCCGGCCAGGATCAGCAATAGGGCCGGGCCCCAGACCACCGGACGCAGCAGCGAAGCCAGGCTAAAGCCGACGTCATGGCCCGACTGACGGAATGGCCGATTCAATCCACGGCTTACATCAAGTTCAAACTCGGCTATTTCCGGCAGCAAGGTCATCAAAGGCCCGGCATCAACCTTCAGAGCGCGGCAGACAGTCTTGGCCAGGGCTCTGGCAAAGGTCATGTCAGGCAGGTCCTGCCAGCGATCCGCTTCCAGGGCCTGCAGCTTGTCCGGATTGACCTTCAACATCGCGGCCAGGGCAACGATATGCAGGCCCCGTTTCTGTCTGGCTTCACGCAGCCAGCCACCGGCAGTCATCGCTGGCGCTGCGGCAGGCGCCGCCAGCGGCTCGGTCTGGTTTACCGACATCGCTGCCTTGTCACTCATAGAATTTTCCGTTCTCCAATGCTTGTGTCTCCGGCGACTGCGGGTGACCGCGGCGCAACACCTGGCTGTATTCATCAACGGCGAGATTGTTGCCTAAACGCTTTTCGATGCGTAAAGCCAGCCAAAGGCTTGAGGCATTGCTCGGTTCTTTCTGGGAAAGTACGCGTTTGATATAAAACCGCGCACGCTCGAGCTTGTTGTTCCGATACAGCACTTCAGCCAGATTGACTGCCACTGCCGGACTGGCAGGATCGAGTTCGAAAGCCTGAGCCAATGTCAATTCGGCTTCGACCATTCGACCCGATCGCGCTTGGCACACACCCTTGGCCAGCAAGGTTCGCGACGGCGCACGGTAACTGGCCTGGGCTAAGGCCAGATCGAACTGAACTTGGGCGTCCGGCCAGCGCTGCTGCTGACACAGCATCCAGCCATAGTTGTGCAGGATGTCGGCATCTCGTGGGTAAAGCCTCAATGCACTCTTGAAGCTCTCCTCAGACAGTTGACTTTCGCCCATCGCCGCATAAACCAGTCCCCGCAGATTGATGGCCTCGCGCAACTCGGGTTTGACCAGCAAGGCCTGCTTGATCTCGTCCAACGCAATATTGAACTGACCGCGGGCAAAATAGCCTGCAGCCAGCTCCATACGCACCGAAGAACGGCGATCGGCGTCGGTCTGGTCAGACTCGGTGCGCGGCACGCCCGGTTGTTGAATACTGGGGGCAGCACATGCTGTCAAGACGATGGCGAGCATCCAGCCGAAAAAGCCGATGCTCTTTGCTCCTGAAACGGCCTGGTTCATCGGGCTTGGGCTCATTGTTCGATGCCACAAAAATCAGGCAGGGGTCGCGCCAAGCGGGGCGCGTGACATCCGCACGATGACATTGGTCCGGTCCTGCACTTCGCCGGCGAGTTGACCACAAGCAGCATCGATGTCGTCGCCGCGGGTCTTGCGCACGGTCGTGATCAATCCGGCCTTCGACAATATCGAAGCAAAAGCTGTCACCCTGTCGCGCGGACTGCACTTCAGTCCTGAAGCCGGGAATGGGTT